>NZ_KV789573.1:13355-24916 GCF_001807625.1 Neisseria sp. HMSC03D10 | reverse complement strand
CCGTACTGGTTTAAAGTTAATCCACTATACAAAATAAGAATGACCCTTTCGTTTTTCCCTCAAGGCAAGAGAACTCTGATTTTTAGAAATATTTAAAAATCACCCTAATTTCGAATTTCCAAACCCCTCCCCACAAAAATGACTGGATGGAGAGTCTCATATAAACCCGCTATATCGACACAGCCTCCAATCATAACCAATATCAAAAAGGTCGTCTGAAAAATTTTCAGACGGCCTTTTCCTCATCAATCCGCTTTTAACGGAACAAATCCAATGCCTTGACGAATACCATCACCACGCCGTAAGCCAGCGGGACGCCGACTAAAGCCCAACGCCACCAAACCGAAAAACCGCCTGCCGCAACTTTTTCCTGCAGCAAGTAGGCATCGGAAACAGCAGTTTCGTCATCGGGGTTGCCGCTGTATGCTGCTGTTTTGATGTCGGTTTCATGGTGTTTCTCATGAACCGATCTGACGGCAAGGTTGCACAGTAAACCGACAATCAACAATCCCGCCATGATATACATGGTAATGCCATATGCCTGCGCGGCGGGAACACCGCTGTCGATTTGGCTTTGGCGGATGTAATTCACCAAGACCGGACCGATCACGGCAGCGGTTGACCAAGCCAGCAAAATACGCCCATGAATCGCACCGACCTGATAAGTGCCGAACAAGTCTTTCAAATAAGCCGGAATCGCGGCAAAACCGCCGCCATACATGGAAATGATGACGCAAAATCCAATAATAAACAAAGCCTTGTTCCCGCTCTCGCCAATGGACGGAACGGCAAAATACAGCAACGAGCCGAGTACGAAAAAGATGGTGTAGGTATTTTTACGTCCGATTCTGTCGGAAACGCTGGACCATAAAAACCGCCCACCCATATTGAACAGGCTCAAAAGGCTGACGAAACCTGCCGCCGCCCCCGCACCGATTGCCGCTTGTTTGCCGACCGACGCCTCTGAAAACAGCTCCTGAATCATGACCGAAGCCTGCCCCAAAACGCCGATACCGGCAGTCACGTTCAGGCACAACACCCAAAACAACAGCCAAAATTGCGGCGTTTTCATCGCTTGGGAAACATTGACATGATTGCTGCTGACCAGCTTGTTTTTCACTTTCGGAGCGACATAGCCTTCAGGTTTCCAACCCTCCGCCGGCACGCGGATGGTGAATCCACCGAACATCATCAATACAAGGTAAAACAGCCCCAAAACGACAAAAGTCGGTGCGACGCCGACCGACACGTCGTCTGAAAACGCATTCATCAACGATACGGACAACGGCGAAGCAAGCATCGCACCGCCGCCGAACCCCATAATCGCCAAACCCGTCGCCATGCCCGGTTTGTCGGGAAACCACTTCATCAAAGTGGACACAGGGCCGATATAGCCCAATCCCAAGCCGATGCCACCGATCACGCCGTTTCCCAAATAGAGGAGAAACAGGTTATGCGTGCTGACGCCGAGTGCCGACACAAAAAAGCCCAAGCTGAAACAGCACGCCGCGACAAACATCGCCTTGCGCGGGCCGACACGCTCCATCCAAGTGCCGAACAAAGCAGCAGACGCGCCCAACATAGCCAGCGCGATACTGAAAATCCAGCCCACAGTCGTCAGCTTCCAATCTCCGGCTGCCGATTCGGTAATGCCGATAAGCTTGGTCAGCGGCGCGTTAAACACGGAATACGCATAAATCTGCCCGATGGCAAGATGCACCGCCAAAGCGGCAGGCGGCACCAGCCAACGGTTGAAACCCGGCTTGGCAATCGTTGCCTCACGGTCTAAAAATTTCATAAAAGCCTCTTGATGTCTAATGAAAAACAGCGTTCTCCGCGAGGAAAACGCTTTAAATTGTTGACAATATTGTACCACGCTTCCGCATGGGCTTTACTCCGCTTAACATGAGTTTTTTGAGTAAGAAAGAGAAAAATCATTCATAATATGCACTTACTCCCACCTAATCATGCACGCTCCAACATGACTTTTATCGCCCTTACCAATATTTTCCTGATTGTCTTATTTGTTTTCACTATGCTGTTCGTTCGGTGGCGCAACCGTAAACTCAAGCAGGCATACCTCGCACGGCTTCTGAAACAGCCCGAAACTTTCGAATGGCTCTCACGCAATCTGAGTGATAACAATGCCGAGGATATTCAGGCAATCCGAACGCATTTCGGTTTGCCATTACAGGAATCCAAACAGCTTATTAATATTTTTCGCAGTCAAAATCCCGGCAAAATGTAACGCCCATTTTCAGACGACCTCGACCTTCCCATTAAGCAACCATTCAAGCCCAAATCCCTCCGCTTGAAAAATATTTTGCTATTGTCTGCATTTTTATGTTAAATAACGTAATCTGTCACTAAACAATAATATTTTATTATGGCAAACATGAAACTCAAAACACATACTTCTTACATCCTGCTCGCTTCCGCATTGCTTTCCGGCTGCCATACTTATCAGGTAGACCAAAGCCGTCGCAGCAAAATCGCGCAATTTGCCATCAACCACCCTGTTGCGGCGCAAGTGATCGGCGTTGAAGACAAAAACTCGACTAACCTAACCAGCAACGCCGCACGCTTTGCCACCCGGACCGGTTTAGACGACCTCGCCAACGGCGAAGGACGCGGGACACAGGTCAATGCCGTCCGTCAGGCCTTATGGCAGGCCGCTATTTCCTCTCAATTCGACAGCGAAATTGCCAACAGGGCCGGCAATGCCTACCTGTCCGACATGGAAATTCGAGAGGGTAAAACCGATTATTACAGCCGTTTCCTTGCCGACCAAGCCGTCGATCAGCGCAACAACCGTATCGGACGCAGTATCGGTAGCGGCAAGCCCGGTGCGGACATGAAAGCACTCCTGCAAAGCGTTTTGTTCTACTACCACAAGGTAGGACTGTGGACTGCCTCCGAAGTTAAAGCCTCCGGCCGCAAAGTATGGAGAATCAGCCAAGAAAAATTAAGTGAAGCAGAATACCGCCGCGCTTTGAAAAACATCGCTCCGCTGAACACCAACGGAATGTTGCCGAACGAACAAAACCTCAAAACAGATACGTTCAAAGAAATTAAAAAAACAGTCAAAGTGATTACCAAAGTCGAAGACTGATTCGTATCAACATTCTATCTACTGCTTCAGTAATCTCCCAAAACGGCGTAAACTGTCGCAAACCCATTTTCAGACGACCCCTGCTTGCAAAGAGGTCGTCTGAAAACATTTCTCCTGCCGATTTAGCTGTTTTCAGAAGGACAAAGGACGATTATGAACTTCCCACCGCGTTACGTTTCCGCCACCCGTATGCGCCGCATGCGCAAAGACGACTTCTCCCGCCGCCTGATGCGCGAGCATACCCTGACCGCAGACGATTTGATTTACCCCGTTTTCGTACTTGAAGGCAGCAACCAAGAAGAAGCCGTCCCCTCCATGCCCGGCGTAAAACGGCAAAGCCTGGACAAATTATTGTTCACCGCCGAAGAAGCCCTCAAGCTCGGTATCCCCATGCTGGCACTCTTCCCCGTCGTTACCCGAAATAAAACCGACTTGGCGGAAGAAGCCTACAACCCCGAAGGACTCGTGCCGACCGTCGTACGCACCCTGCGCGAAAAATTCCCCGAACTCGGCATCATGACCGACGTCGCACTCGACCCCTACACCATCCACGGGCAAGACGGACTGACCGATGCAAACGGCTACGTCCTCAACGACGAAACCATCGAAGTTTTGGTGAAACAAGCCTTGTGCCACGCCGACGCAGGCGCGCAGGTCGTCGCCCCGTCCGACATGATGGACGGCCGCATCCTCGCCATCCGCGAAGCCCTCGAAGACGCAGGACACATCCACACCCGCATCATGGCGTATTCCGCCAAATACGCTTCCGCATTTTACGGCCCGTTCCGCGATGCGGTCGGCAGTTCCGGTAATTTGGGTAAAGCCGACAAGAAAACCTACCAAATGGACCCCGCCAATACCGACGAAGCCCTGCATGAAGTCGCCCTCGACATTCAGGAAGGCGCGGATATGGTGATGGTCAAACCCGGTCTGCCTTATCTTGACGTTGTCCGCCGCGTCAAAGACGAGTTCGGCGTACCGACCTACGCCTACCAGGTTTCCGGCGAATACGCCATGCTTCAAGCCGCGATTCAAAACGGCTGGTTGGACGGTGAAAAAGTCATACTCGAAAGCCTGCTCGCCTTCAAACGCGCCGGTGCCGACGGCATCTTGACCTATTACGCCGTCGAAGCAGCCAAATTACTGGAAAAATAAAACACAAATGACAGCATTGGTTTTCCTGTAAATTATCCCAATGCCGGATATTGTGAAGCCGACAAAAGGCTGATTAAAAGGCAAAAGGTCGTCTGAAAATGTTCAGACGACCTTTCTTGAATACACTTTCCCGATAACTAATTTACTATTCACGATCGACCCTTGTTAATTTCAATACTGCCAACATATCCACCAGCATGCCAAAGGACGCAGCTTAGATTTTCAAGTAAAATCTATCTCGTCTGAAACACACTCAATCTCAAAGTAAGGAAAACATCATGAGCAACCATCACAAACTCATCATCCTCGGTTCAGGCCCCGCCGGCTACACCGCCGCCGTCTATGCCGCCCGCGCAAACCTCAAGCCCGTCATCATTACCGGCGTCGAACAGGGCGGACAACTGATGACCACCACCGAAGTCGACAACTGGCCCGCCGATGCCGAAGGCGTACAAGGCCCTGAACTGATGGCGCGCTTCCTTGCCCATGCCGAACGCTTCGGCACCGAAATGATTTTCGACCAAATCCACACCGTCGATTTGCAAAACCGCCCCTTCACCCTAAAAGGCGACATGGGCGAATACACCTGCGACGCCCTGATCGTCGCCACCGGCGCATCCGCCAAATATCTGGGGCTGCCCAGTGAAGAAACCTTTGCCGGCAAAGGCGTATCCGCTTGCGCGACCTGCGACGGTTTCTTCTATAAACAGCAAGACGTAGCCGTCGTCGGAGGCGGCAATACTGCCGTAGAGGAAGCCCTTTACCTTGCCAACATCGCTAACACCGTTACCCTGATCCACCGCCGCGACAGCTTCCGCGCCGAAAAAATCATGGTGGACAAACTCATGCAGCGCGTTGAAGAAGGCAAAATCATCCTCAAGCTCAACAGCAATCTGGATGAAGTCTTGGGCGACGAAAGCGGCGTTACCGGCGCTCGTTTGAAACACAATGACGGCACTACCGAAGACATCGCCGTCAAAGGCGTTTTCATCGCCATCGGCCATAAACCCAACACCGACATTTTCAAAGGCCAGCTCGATATGGACGAAACCGGCTACCTGAAAACCAAAGGTGGTACGGGCGACAACGTCGGCGCGACCAATATCGAAGGCGTATGGGCGGCAGGCGACGTCAAAGACCACACCTACCGCCAAGCTATCACCAGCGCGGCCTCAGGTTGCCAAGCCGCACTTGATGCCGAACGCTGGCTCGACCGCCAAGGGTTGTAAAACAACTCTGTATTGTACGGAGTAAAGACACAGTTCGATTAGACTCATTCCAAACGGACAGGCTGCGAACCCAATGTCCATATGGCATTCTAAAAAGTAAAGCATAAGAAAAGGTCGTCTGAAACATTTTTAGCGAAACCCGCTATGTTTGTTTTCAGACGACCTCGTTGTTTAAATCAGGGGATTTCAAACAAAGCAATCACATTACACCCCTTTAATTCTGGCGACTGTTATTCCTGCCCGGTTAAAAAAACCCTAAAAAAGTCGTCTGAAACCTTTTCAGACGACCTTTCAAATTACGGTAGAAGCAAATCAAAGATAAACGATTTCGCCGCTACGCCCCCTGCTCTCTTCACTTGCCCACAAAACAAACTGGGGCAATACGTCTTCGTAATTTTTACGTTCGCTCTTCGATTCGCCGGGATGGGATTTGATGCGCTGCGGAGAATTAATCGGACCGGGGACCAAAACATTGGCACGCAGGTTTTCAAAGCGTTCCCATTCGTCGGCGGCAACTTTACACAAATAATTCAATGCGGCTTTGGATGCACCGAAACCGCCCCAGTAAGCTTTCGGGGTTTCGCCGTGGCTTTCGCCGACGAAGATGACGGACGCGTCGGGCGACTGCTTCAGCAGCGGAAGCAGCGCGCGGGTCAGACCCATCGGTGCAACGGTGTTGATACGGTATTGGTTGACCCATTCGGCGACGGTTTGAAAATCCAAAGGCGAGAGCGCGTAAAAATAGCTGGCGCAATGGACGATACCGTCGAGTTTCCCCTGAATCGCTTCGCCGATGGTTGCGGCAAACTGCTCGAATTCTTTTTCTTCCGCGCCGATTAAATCGAAACAAATGGCAAACGGCTCGGGACAGCCTGCTTCGACAATCGCATCATAAACTTTTTCCAGCTTTTTTTGATGGCGCGCAACCAGAATAACGGTCGCCCCCGCTTCAGCATAGGCTTTGGCCACTTGTTCGCCCAAGCCTTGCGATGCTCCGGTTACCAGAATCGTTTTATTTTGCAATGTCGGCATAATTCTTCCTTGATTGTGAAATTTAAGGGATTTAAGATATTTTAACGGTTTGCCGTGTCTTGTAAAGGCAATCGGAATAGATCGAGACCTTTGCAATAATGAGTTATTAAAATTTTATGCTCAATACCATTTTTAAAATGAAGAACCTCCCTGATTTCTTCTACTTTTTTCTCAATATCAGAAAGGTTTTAGCCAATTGAAAATTTTTTAGCACATTTTTATGCGTCAAATTTTGTTAACAGACTATTTTTGCAAAAATCTCAGGTCGTCTGAAACTCGGATTTGAGTTTCAGACGACCTTTATATTAACCCGAAATCTGCCAAACACATTTCCGCCGCCGTCAAACCCGACTGTACCGCTGCTTCCAACGTAGCCGGATAGCGCGGGTGCAGGTAGTCGCCTGCCGGATAGATGCGCCGCTGGTGCAACCAAGCAAAATCGGGAGTGGCGGAATCAGGCGTGCAGGCTGTGGTCGCGCGTTTTTCGGTGATGACGCGTGCAGCCTCGGGTTCGTCCAAATAAGGGCAGATGCGTTTTACATCGGCATGGACTTTCTCTGCCCATTCTTGGCTTTTGAACGCGCCGACATGGTCGGAAACGCTGATGACGGCGGCGACTTCGTTTGCCGGCAAACCAAGTGCGCCGCGATACACCAGCCATTGCGCCGTACCGTCGGCAAATCCGGTCAGCGGCGCGGGCAGATGGACGGGAACGGCATAGCGAAGATAGACGGTAGTAATTGAGTGATAACGGAGATTTTGATAGGTCGTCTGAATATAGTCCGGGGTATCTTCAGGGAAAAGATGGACGGCATGATACGGCGCAACCGCAACAATAACGGCATCAAAAACCTCATCATTCACAACGATGCGTCCGTCAGGAAGGTTTTTCAGACGACCTACGCGGGTTTCAAGACGGATGTCCGCACCGCATTGCTTGAGTTTTGCCACCGCAGGTTCGGCGATGATTGCGCCTAAATCGCGCTTGGGCAAAAGGTAGTCGCTGCCGGATTTATCCGCCCATACACCGTCGGACAAAACATTGCACAACACCCGCAAACTTGCGTGTTCCAACGGCGTATTGAGCGCGCCCCACACCAGCGGCTGCCAAAACTCTGCAACCAGCCTGCGCGGGACATTGCGCTGCCGCAGCCATTGGGCAACGGCCAAATCAGCGCGCTTGCCGCGTGCGTAACGCTGCAACGCAGCCATATCGGATAATAGCTTGATTTTCAGAGAAAACGAAACGTTTTTAGCACGCAATATGCCGGTCAAAATATGCAGCGGCGAAGGAAAGTTGGTACTTTGAAACTGCAAACCCTCATACATATGCCATTGCAGCGGCAAACGGCAAAAAGCGGCTTCAGGGTCGGCACCGATGTGCTCCATCAGCGTCAATACGCCGTGATAAGCGCCGAGCAAGATATGCTGCCCATTGTCCAAAAAGCTGAATCCGTCAGCGTTTCCAGCCAAAGTACGCGCCCGTCCGCCCGCCTGCCGACCGGCTTCAAACACAGTAACATCGACACGGCGCGCCAACGACACTGCGGCAGACAAACCTGCCCAGCCTGCACCGACGACGGCAATTTTCGGGCGAAGATGCGGAGTGTTCATGGCTTAAATCCGAATAACCAGGTTTTCAGGGCAATACGTTTTTTACGCGGCGAAGGAATGGCAATTTTATAAGTCAAGACGTTTTGCGCGCCATCACGATCGATTTCGTTCAGCAGCGCGTAATAAATCGCCGCCATCACCAAACCGACTTTTTGGGATTTTTTATCGGCAGCAGGCAACAGCGACATTGCCTCACGATAAGTCTCGCGGGCGCGTGAAACTTGAAAACGCATCAGTTCGGCAAAATTAGCCGTCGGCTTACATTGCATAATCACGCTTGCAGGCACGTCAAACCGCTGCATTTCCTCCATCGGCAGGTAAATCCGACCGTTTCTCGCATCCTCGCCGACATCGCGGATAATGTTCGTCAGTTGCAGCGCAAGGCCCATCTTATCGGCGTATTCCAGCGTTCGGTCGTCTGAAAAACCCAAAATCCGCGCAATCAGGCAGCCGACTACGCCTGCGACGCGGTGGCAATACAGTTTTAACTCTTCAAAACTGCCGTAACGCGCCTGAACCAAATCCATCTGCATCCCGTCAATTAAGGCTTCCAATTCATATTTCGGCAGCTTGAAAGTTTCCTTAACCTGCCGCAAAGCCTGATTGACCGGATGCTCCGGCATCACGCCGCCGAATACCTTGTCCAAATCGCCGCGCCACCAGTTCAACGTTGCCTGCGCCACATTCGGATCGGAACAGTCATCGACCACATCGTCCAATTCGCGGCAAAAAGCATACAAAACCGTTATCGCATCCCGCTTTTCCTGCGGCAGGAAACGGAAGCCTGATAAAAAACTGGAGCGGCTTTCTTCTGCCTTCTGACGGCAATAATCAAGTCCTTGCACGGCGTGTCCTAAAAATTATCATAATAGTAAAATCGGATTTTATCGGATTTGGGGCAGTAGGGAAATTTCAGACGACCTTTATAAATAAACGGAATTTGATTATCGCAATTCCTTACCAAACCACTCAACTATCCACCCGAAATCTGTTAAAATACCGACCTATCCTAATAAATACAGCATCAAAAGGCACACAATCATGGCTCTTTTGCAGATTTCCGAACCCGGCATGTCCGCCGCTCCGCATCAACACCGCCTCGCCGTCGGCATCGACTTGGGTACGACCAACAGCCTGGTTGCCACCGTCCGCAGCGGCAGCCCGGTTTGTCTGACCGATATGGACGGGCGTACCACCCTGCCCTCTGTCGTCCGCTACGGCGAAGGCGATGCCGTCGAAGTCGGCAAAGCCGCCCTTGCCGCCCAAAAAACCGACCCGCTGAACACCATCAGCTCCGCCAAACGCCTCATCGGCCGCACGCTTGCCGACCTCGCTCAGGACGCGCAATACCTGCCCTACCGGTTCACGCCCAACGAGCGCGTGGTCGAGCTGAACACCCGCCAAGGTGCCAAAACGCCTATCGAAGTGTCGTCTGAAATCCTCAAAGCCCTCAAATCGCGTGCCGAAGAAACCTTAGGCGGCGATTTGGTTGGCGCCGTCATTACCGTTCCCGCCTATTTCGACGATGCCCAACGCCAAGCCACCAAAGACGCCGCGCGTTTGGCGGGCTTGAACGTATTGCGCCTCCTTAACGAGCCGACCGCCGCTGCGATTGCCTACGGGCTGGACAACGCCTCGGAAGGCACGTTTGTCGTTTACGACTTGGGCGGCGGTACATTCGACGTATCCGTATTGCAACTGACCAAAGGGCTGTTTGAAGTCAAAGCCACCGGCGGCAACAGCGCATTGGGCGGCGACGATTTCGACCACCGCCTGTTCTGCCACCTGCTCGAACAAAACGACCTTTCCAAACTCAATGAGCGCGACAGCCAGCTTCTGCTTTCCCTTGTCCGCGCCGCCAAAGAACAACTGACCGGCCAAACCGAAGCCGTCGTCGAAGCCACGCTTTCAGACGGCTGCAAAATCCATACCGTCATTACCCGCCAAGAATTTCACCACCTGACGCAAAATCTGGTGCAAAAAACCATCGAACCCGTCAAACAGGCTTTGAAAGACGCGGGCGTGACCAAAGCCGACATTAAAGGCGTGATTATGGTCGGCGGTTCCACCCGTATGCTGCATGTCCAACAAGCGGTCGCCACCTTCTTCGGACAAACCCCGCTGAACAACCTCAACCCCGACGAAGTCGTCGCGCTCGGCGCCGCCATACAGGCGAACGTCCTTGCCGGCAACAAAACCGACGGCGAATGGCTGCTGCTGGACGTTACCCCCCTGTCGCTCGGTTTGGAAACCTACGGCGGACTCGCCGAAAAAATCATCCCGCGTAATTCCACCATCCCCACCGCGCGCGCGCAGGATTTCACCACCTTCAAAGACGGCCAGACCGCCATGACGATACACGTCGTACAAGGCGAGCGCGAACTCGTTTCCGACTGCCGCAGCCTTGCCAAATTCACCCTGCGCGGCATTCCGCCCATGACCGCAGGCGCAGCGCGTATCCGCGTTACCTTCCAAGTTGACGCCGACGGCCTGCTGTCCGTTTCCGCCCAAGAACAAAGCACCGGCGTACAGGCGCAAATCGAAGTCAAACCTTCCTACGGCTTGGACGACGACACCATCACCCAAATGCTCAAAGACAGCATGAGCAACGCCGCCGAAGACATGGCGGCACGCGCCCGCGCCGAAGCTGTGGTCGAAGCCGAAAGCCTGACCGGCGCCGTCAACGCCGCCCTTGAGTTGGATAGCGATTTGCTGGATGCCGAAGAATTGCAACAGATTCAGCAAGACATCGCCGATTTGCAAGGTCGTCTGAAAGACGGCAACGCCGAAGACATCCGCGCCGCCGTCGCCAAACTCAGCCGCAGCACCGACAACTTTGCCGCCAAACGCATGAACCGCAACATCCAACGTGCGCTGACAGGGCAAAGTGTGGACGATATTTGACGGCAAACAGTTTCAGACGACCTTGTAAAACACAAGGTCGTCTGAAAATCTAATATCCCAACCGATCCGATTTCTTCTATGCGACTCTGGCACCAAACCCTCATCCCGCTGCTCCCCCGCGCCCAGCTTTTGGGACAACACCGCGAGTGTGCCGCCCTGCGCGGAGCAGGCTGGGGCAGGCCGCACGCGACGGTGAATTACGTCTTCACCCATTCGCCTGACAAACTCTATCTGTATCACGCGCTGATTATGGAAGAAATGGAAAAACGCGGCTACAAACCCGATCCGTTGTGGAAAGACCCGCTGTACCGCGGCAAAGCGGTTGCCCCTTATCCCGCACACGATATCGAAGCCGCCGATTCGCCGATTTACCCCGAACACGATGATGCTTATCTGGACGAATGTCTGGAAAATTTAAAAAACAAAGGCATCGTGTTATAAACGGTTTCAGACGACCCTTTCATCACAAAAGGCCGTCTGAAATATAGTGGATTAACTTTAAACCGGTACGGCGT
>NZ_KV789573.1:0-13335 GCF_001807625.1 Neisseria sp. HMSC03D10 | reverse complement strand
TGTCCTGATTTAAATTTAATCCACTATAATGACCAACCCAGCACGAGCAAACCATGAACAAACTTACAAATCTTCCGTTCAAGGAAAAAGTCAACGAACTCAATGAAAATCTCATTGCTTTTGCAGAACCGGAAACTGTATTCTGTGAAAAACAGCCATGGCTAAAAAATCATTTCCTACCCATGATGAGTATAGATTTGGGAGAATTTAAAACAGAATGGAGTGGCACAATCGTCCATCTTATCAACCCAATCGAACCTTATGAATACTATATAGGTGGCTTCACACCCGCTTACCACAATGAATTTATTGGTGAAAACTGGCTGGCTTTCCGTTTGACAGACGATAACAAATATGAATTTTTGGGAGAAGAAGGCTATTTCACCCGCAGTCCTCAATACAGAGAGAACTTAAAACAAATACTTTGCGCCGATTTCGATCCCAATGCTTTTGAAAACAAAGACATTCTGGAAACGTGTAAAGAAGAGTTTTATCAAGAAGCACTGAAGTATTTCGATGAATCTGTTCAAATCTATCAAGAGAACAAATCAGATTTTGAAAAACGAGAGGGGCGGTACGGCGACGAGCCTTACGATAATACCTATTTTGGTCTATATCTTGATAGATTAGGCGGAGTGATTAAAGGTGGAA
Source organism: Neisseria sp. HMSC03D10 (assembly GCF_001807625.1). Classification (NCBI taxonomy): domain Bacteria; kingdom Pseudomonadati; phylum Pseudomonadota; class Betaproteobacteria; order Neisseriales; family Neisseriaceae; genus Neisseria; species Neisseria sp. HMSC03D10. The sequence continues at coordinate 12,684 of NZ_KV789573.1, read as the reverse complement.
ATTGGGTAGATACTAGTCCCATTCCTCCCGCCTTCACTCTAAAAGAAGACAAGGATTGGAACGTATTCATAGAACACCAGGGTAATCCTTTCTACCATATTGCCTCATCCTCAGGATATAAATATTCCAACGGAGCAGATGACGTAATTCTGCTCTACGAACCCGTCAGCCGGATTGCATTATTTACATTCGAATGGACATAGAACACAGACTATTGTTAAACCCCACCATTATCAAACCACTCATTACAAGAGACAATAAAAATGCCCAAAATCACCGTACTCCCACACGCCGTATTATGTCCCGAAGGCGCAGTCATCGAAGACGCGCCCGAAGGCAAAACCGTCCTTGACGTACTGCTCGACCACGACATCGAAGTCGATCACGCCTGCGAAAAATCCTGTGCCTGCACTACTTGCCACGTCATCATCCGCAAAGGCTTCGACAGCTTGGAAGAGCCGAGCGAGCTGGAAGAAGACCTGCTCGACCAGGCATGGGGCTTGGAAGCCGACTCGCGCCTGAGCTGTCAGGCGGTGGTTGCCGACGAAGACTTGGTGGTGGAAATCCCCAAATACACCATCAACCACGCGCGCGAAGATCATTGATGCAAAGAGGTCGTCTGAAACGGATACAGCAATGTTCAGACGACCTCTCAAAAGCAAATAGTTTGGGATTCATTGTTGAAACGTTTAACCTTGCTTTCACTCCTATTCTTCCTGCACACAGCCTATGCCGATCATGCTAAATGGCAGGAAGTGACTTGCTATCAATACAACCAAGTAGAAGTAGATAAGGCAATGGAAAAAATTGTTGGCGACACCAAATATCGCAATAAGCAATTGAATGCCATGATTGATAAAATCAAGCGCCCTGTCCGCTACCGTATCAGGACAACCCCAATAAAACGTTTTGGGCTTGCGGTTGAAAATGGGGATTACTTCACCTCTTGTAAACCAATCCAAGACAAGAGCCATTTGATTTTATTTTTATACTATCAGGGTAGCAATTTAAAATCCTTGGGCATTACCAAAACTAAGATTCAAAATGGTAAAGAGGTTTTAGTAAGTAATAATCTTTATGCCTATTCGGAATCTAAAAACATTTTTGAACGCTCGGGAGATATCAATAATTCCGAGGAAGCTTGTATTACAAAATCCTGTAAAAAAGAAATCATTGTGTATAAGCACCCCGCTGCCTTTAAAGACATAACAACATATCAATACCCGTCTTCCTTCATTCTGAAAAAGTTTGGACTTGGGGGGACGAAGCTGTCTGACCATGCTATTCCCTTGGAGTAACAATAACACCGTCTTTAAAAGCAAACAAAAAGTCGTCTGAAACTGCCTTACCGACCGTTTTCAGACGACCTTCCGTCAAATCGCTGCCAAATCGTTTATTTGGAACGTGGAACGACAAACCTTAAGCGGGATACTTTCATCGAAGCGACGGTTTGCGCAACAGGATAATTTTCCGCTCTGCCTTTGGCGTTCAGCATACTGAGGCTGCTGCCATGACGGGTAATGATGCTCTTAGGTTCGGGCTTCGGTGCCGGTTCGTTTTTTGTTGCGGTTGTAACGGATTTCGGCGGTTCGGGGACATATCCCGCCAAGCCGAAGCGTTTGATGATTTTGTTTGCGGCATCCATATAACGCTGTTTTGCTTCTTCGTTTTCCACCGCCATATCGTCAAGCGCCACAGACACGTCGTTGCCGCAGCCGACAATGCGTTCCGCAATACGCGAATACACCATCCAGCGTTTCAAACGCAAAGCGCCCGCATCTTCGTCCGGCGTGGCGGCATCCAAAGCAATCATGCCGTAACGCTTGCCATAACGGAGGCGCAGCGAAAGCCGCTTCAGCCCCTCGCTCTCGTCCAGCATCTGATAAAGCTCGCGGATAAGCAGCAGCAGGCGGTCGAACACGCCCGCTTTAGCAAGATAATTAGGATCATCGGAGGCGAGCGCGTAAATAAGTTTGGATAATTTGGCATTGAGTGCGTTGTTCATCGATTTTCCTGTTATTCATACTATAATGGATTTCTTTAAGAACCACTCCAAATGATTTGGTTGCATGACAAAGTGTAAATTTTCCTTAGTGAAAGTCAGAAAAATGTATTAACGTACGCCTTGAAAATATTACATAGGAAAATACCATATGCGATTTCGGACGCATTAATCATTGCCGACACGAATTTTCCCCAAAGCATTAACACCTAAACAAGCCATCCCGAATCAAACCATTCGGACACTCCAAAAGGAACGACATCATGAAATGGACAGACACCCAACGCATTGCCGAGGAACTCTACGACCTGCACGGCGACAACATCGACCCGAAAACCGTTCGCTTCACCCAACTGCGCGACCTGATTATGGCGCTGCCCGACTTCGACGACGATCCCGCACGCTGCGGCGAACGTATCCTCGAGGCCGTACAACAGGCATGGATTGAAGAAGCTGAGTGAGGTAACATCATTTGTAAGCTAAAAACCAAGACGTCGTCTGAAAATTTTTCAGACGACGTTTGAATGGGTTGATAGCCAACTCAAGCGCAAAACATCTTATTGCTTTTGCGTTACCAACAAAAATACAAGTCATTGAAATCCATTTAATTTCAAGATATTCCCACATATCTGAATTGTATTTTCTCCCCGGCTTGCCCTCATATGAATAGAGGCAAGCATAATGGCAACCACATTAAAATAATTCATAAACTTTCTGAAAATTTTGAATTTGACTCATACACAAGGCAAATTTATCATACAAGCCTGAAAACGTTTAAAAAAGACAACCGAGGTACACAGCCAATGAGTTACGCAAAAGAAATCAATGCGTTAAACAACAGCCTTTCCGACTTGAAAGGCGACATCAACGTTTCGTTCGAATTTTTCCCGCCGAAAAACGAACAAATGGAAACCATGCTGTGGGACTCCATCCATCGCCTGCAAACCCTGCATCCCAAATTCGTATCCGTAACCTACGGCGCAAACTCCGGAGAACGCGACCGTACGCACAGCATCGTCAAACGCATCCAACAGGAAACCGGCTTGGAAGCCGCGCCGCACCTGACCGGCATCGACGCCTCTCCCGACGAATTGCGCCAAATCGCCAAAGACTATTGGGACAGCGGCATCCGCCGTATTGTCGCCCTGCGCGGCGACGAGCCGCCCGGCTATGAGAAAAAACCGTTTTACGCCGAAGACCTGGTCAAACTCCTGCGCTCCGTCGCCGACTTCGACATCTCCGTAGCGGCATACCCTGAAGTGCATCCCGAAGCGAAATCTGCACAAGCCGACCTGATTAATCTGAAGCGCAAAATCGATGCGGGCGCAAACCATGTCATCACCCAATTCTTCTTCGACGTAGAACGCTACCTGCGCTTCCGCGACCGCTGCGTAATGCTGGGCATCGACGTAGAAATCGTTCCCGGCATCCTGCCTGTTACCAACTTCAAGCAACTCGGCAAAATGGCGCAAGTAACCAACGTCAAAATCCCGAAATGGCTGTCGCAAATGTATGAAGGTTTGGACGACGACCAAGGCACGCGCAATCTGGTAGCGGCAAGTATCGCCATCGACATGGTCAAAGTCCTGTCCCGCGAAGGCGTGAAAGATTTCCACTTCTACACGCTCAACCGCAGCGAGCTGACTTACGCCATCTGCCATATTTTAGGCGTGCGCCCCTAAAGCCGAAAACGGTTTCAGACGACCTCAGGGGTCGTCTGAAAAACAAAACGCCGCCCCATCCGCCCTATTCTGATTTACAATACCGACCGATTCGGATTGAACCGGTCCTTACAAAATCCAACTGGAGAGTTCAACATGACAACATTACATTTCTCAGGCTTCCCGCGTGTCGGCGCCTTCCGTGAATTGAAATTCGCCCAAGAAAAATACTGGCGCAAAGAAATCAGCGAACAAGAGCTGCTTGACGTCGCCAAAGACCTGCGCGAAAAAAACTGGAAACACCAAGCCGCTGCCAACGCCGATTACGTTGCCGTAGGCGATTTCACTTTCTACGACCACATCCTCGACCTGCAAGTCGCTACCGGCGCGATTCCCGCCCGTTTCGGCTTCGACAGCCAAAACCTGTCTTTGGAACAATTCTTCCAACTGGCGCGCGGCAACAAAGACCAATTCGCCATCGAGATGACCAAATGGTTCGACACCAACTATCACTATCTGGTGCCTGAATTCCACGCCGATACCGAATTCAAAGCAAACGCCAAACATTACGTTCAACAACTGAAAGAAGCCCAAGCCCTCGGTCTGAAAGCCAAACCGACCATCGTCGGCCCGCTGACCTTCCTGTGGGTAGGTAAAGAAAAAGGCGCAGTCGAATTCAACCGCCTGAGCCTGTTGCAAAAACTGCTGCCCGTTTACGTTGAAATCCTGAACGCTTTGGTTGAAGCCGGTGCCGAATGGATTCAAATCGACGAGCCTGCTTTGGCTGTTGACCTGCCTAAAGAATGGGTGGAAGCCTACAAAGACGTTTACGCCACTTTGAGCAAAGTAAACGCCAAAATCCTGTTGAGCACTTACTTCGGTTCCGTTGCCGAACACGCCGCATTGCTGAAAGCCCTGCCCGTTGACGGTCTGCACATCGACTTGGTACGCGCTCCTGAACAACTGGATGCGTTCGCCGACTACGACAAAGTCCTGTCTGCCGGCGTTATCGACGGCCGCAACATCTGGCGCGCCAACCTGAACAAAGTTTTGGAAACTGTCGAGCCTCTGAAAGCCAAACTGGGCGACCGTTTGTGGATTTCCAGCTCTTGCTCGCTGCTGCACACCCCATTTGACTTGTCAGTTGAAGAAAAACTGAAAGCCAACAAACCCGACCTCTACTCTTGGTTGGCATTTACCCTGCAAAAAACCCAAGAATTGCGCGTTCTGAAAGCCGCATTGAACGAAGGCCGTGATTCCGTTGCCGATGAACTCGCTGCCAGCCAAGCTGCTGCCGATTCACGCGCCAACAGCAGCGAAATCCACCGCGCAGACGTCGCCAAACGCCTTGCCGACCTGTCTGCCAACGCAGACCAACGCAAATCACCGTTTGCCGACCGCATCAAAGCGCAACAAGCATGGTTGAACCTGCCCCTGCTGCCGACGACCAACATCGGTTCTTTCCCGCAAACCACCGAAATCCGCCAAGCACGCGCAGCCTTCAAAAAAGGCGAACTGTCTGCCGCCGATTACGAAGCCGCGATGAAAAAAGAAATCGCCTTGGTGGTTGAAGAGCAAGAAAAACTGGACTTGGACGTACTGGTACACGGCGAAGCCGAGCGTAACGACATGGTCGAATACTTCGGCGAATTGTTGAGCGGTTTCGCATTCACCCAATACGGCTGGGTACAAAGCTACGGTTCACGCTGCGTGAAACCACCGATTATCTTCGGTGACGTAAGCCGCCCAGAAGCCATGACTGTCGCTTGGTCTACTTACGCACAAAGCCTGACCAAACGCCCGATGAAAGGCATGTTGACCGGTCCTGTAACCATCCTGCAATGGTCTTTCGTCCGCAACGACATTCCACGCGCTACCGTGTGCAAACAAATCGCACTGGCTCTGAACGACGAAGTATTGGATCTGGAAAAAGCAGGCATCAAAGTCATCCAAATCGACGAACCTGCCATCCGTGAAGGCCTGCCTTTGAAACGCGCCGATTGGGATGCCTACCTGAACTGGGCCGGCGAATCCTTCCGCCTGTCCTCTACCGGTTGCGAAGACAGCACACAAATCCACACCCATATGTGTTACTCCGAGTTCAACGACATCCTGCCTGCCATCGCAGCTATGGACGCCGACGTCATCACCATCGAGACTTCACGTTCCGACATGGAACTCTTGACCGCGTTCGGCGAATTCAAATACCCGAACGACATCGGCCCAGGCGTTTACGACATCCACAGCCCGCGCGTACCGACAGAAGCCGAAGTGGAACACCTGTTGCGCAAAGCCATCGAAGTCGTACCGGTTGAACGCCTGTGGGTGAACCCGGACTGCGGTCTGAAAACACGCGGTTGGAAAGAAACTCTGGAACAACTCCAAGTGATGATGAACGTTACCCACAAACTGCGTGCCGAATTGGCGAAATAAGTTTGAAATAGTATAGTCAAAAGGTCGTCTGAAAATTTTCAGACGACCTTTTTGTATGATTTTAAGGATCAAGAGAGAAACATAATGGATTAACTTTAAAGCAATACGGCGTAGCCTTATCTTAGTTTCAGAAAGATGATTCTCAATAATGACACAATAGATGAATCAGCTTCGTACTGCTTACGCTGCCCATAGCTTCATTGCCATGTCCTGATTTAAAGTCATTCCACAAAAGATGGTGTTTACAAACCCGCAAGCAAACGGCGGATTTTGCCGATGGCAAGCTCAGTTTCCAAGCCGCATTCCGTTCCTTCTGCTCCGCCGCTAAGGCAGCGGATGTCGGTGATGCCGCAGAAGTGGGCGTATTGGATGCCCAGTTCGCGGGCGAGGAAGGCTTCGGGCATTCCGGTCATGCCCAATACGTCCACGCCGTCGCGGCGGTAACGTTGGATTTCGGCGCGGGTCGGCCAGCGCGGGCCTTGCAGGCAGCCGTAAACGGCTTGGGTGTATAAGGGCATTTGGTGCTGTTGCGCGTGTTCGGCAATTTTTTCGCGCAGTCCGGCGGAGTAGGGTTCGAGAAAATCGGTGTGTACGACCGGTTCTTCCTGTCCTTCAAAAAAGGTGTCCTTGCGGCCGTAGGTGTAGTCGATCAAGTCGTCGGGCAGGACGAGTGCGCCGTTTTCAAAGCGGTCGTTGATGCTGATGACGGAGGAAACGGCGACGATGTATTCCGCACCTATGGAATGCAACGCCCAGATGTTGGCGCGGTAGTTGATTTCATGTGGTGCGACGGTATGGCCGAAGCCGTGCCGCGCAAGGAAGAAAATGTCCTGACTGCCCAGTTTGCCGCTTAAGACGGGGCTGCTGGTCAGTCCGTAGGGGGTGCGGACGATTTTGCGGTCGGTGATGCTCAGTTCTGGCAGCTTGGTCAGGCTGCTGCCGCCGATGATGGCTAACATATGGTCCTTTGTGTAAGTGATTTCAGGGAGTGAGTGTCGGAAAGAAAAAGGTTTGCAAAACAGCCATGAAAATGGAGAACAGGATTAATACCTTCATTTTTTTCCGGAAAGCTGTATCCGTCATCTACGGGAAGCACTTCCCATATCAACATCGACAGGAAACCGGATATAAACCAAAGTGCAAAATTGTTCAACATGGCTGTCGAAGAAAGGCAGGGAGATCGTCTGAAAACCCATATCTGATTTCAGACGACCTTTTTGTCCTTTTACTTGTGTTTGTAAAAACGGCTGTGGAAATAAGCATTCACACCTTCGCGCAGCAAGACTAAGGTTACGGCGGCAAGCGGCAGACCGGCGAGCATGCCGACGAAGCCCATGAGTTGTCCGAAAGCCATCAATGAGAAAATCACCCAGAACGGCGACAGGCCGATGCGGTCGCCGACGATTTTTGGGGTAACGATAAAACTCTCGAGGAATTGTCCGATAGCGAACACTACCCACACCATAATCAGACCGTTCCATGTGCCAAATTGCAGCAAAGCGGCGACGGTTGCCAGCAAAAGTCCGGTAAATGCGCCCAAATACGGGATAAACACCAAAATACCGGCAATCATACCGATGGCGAAGCCCGAATCCAGTCCGACCAGCATCAGCCCGACCCCGTACACCAGCCCCATAATCAGCATCACCATCAACTGCCCGCGCAGGAACTCGCCCAAAACTTCATCCATATTGCTTGTGATGCGCGTATAAGTGTCGATAAAGCGGCGCGGAACCAACGCGCTGATGCCGTAAGACCAGCGTTTCCAGTCCAAAAGGAAATAATACAGCAAGAGCGGCAGCAGTATCAGGTTGCTCATGCCGCTGATGACGTTGCCGCTTTGGCGCATCAGCGTCGGCATCCAAGCCTTGAGCGTGTTGCTCAATTCGCCCGTATGCGACTGCAACCATTTGACTACCGAATCCTGATCGATATGCACATAATTGCCCGCCACATGGTTCAGCCAAGGCAGCAGCCTGTTTTGCGTAAAATCGACGATTTGGGGAATGCGGCTGACCATATTGTTGAACTGGTTGATCAGCATAGGCACGATAATCAGCATCAGCGACAGCAGCAACAGCAGCGCCAATACCATCACGATCATGGAGGCCGGGGCGCGTTTAATCCGTTTTTTCTGCAACCATTCCACCAGCGGATTCAATACATAAGCCAACACTGCCGCCACAATAAACGGCGTCAGGATGTCGCCCAGCGCGTACAGCAGCCAGACAAAAGCCGCAATCACGCAGCCCATAATGATCCACGGCTTCATGCCGCGCGTTTTTTTCTGATACATAAAACCTTTCCATGTGTGTTTCAGCGGGAGCCGCCGCAATCGTTTTCAGACGACCCCTGACCGTCCAGTATAACAGAATAAACGGGGTCGTCTGAAACCTCAGATTGTTTACAAAATCACCGAAAAATCCAAGCCCACGCCTGCAAAATAAGGTAAAATACGCCCCATCGTTTTTCCGTCCCAATCACGATAAGGAACCCATTCATGAGCACTCCACTCAGCTACCGCGACGCAGGCGTTGACATTGACGCAGGCGATCAACTGGTCGAAAACATCAAACCTTTTGCCAAACGCACCATGCGTCCCGAAGTGTTGGGTGATTTGGGCGGCTTCGGCGCATTGGTCGAAATCAGCAAAAAATACAAAAATCCCGTCCTCGTCAGCGGCACCGACGGTGTGGGCACCAAGCTCAAACTCGCCTTCGATTGGGACAAACACGACACCGTCGGCATCGACCTCGTCGCCATGAGCGTCAACGATATTTTGGTTCAAGGCGCAGAACCTTTGTTCTTCCTCGACTATTTCGCCTGCGGCAAACTCGACGTCGCCCGCGCTACCGACGTGATTAAAGGCATCGCCCAAGGCTGCGAAGAATCCGGCTGCGCCCTCATCGGCGGCGAAACCGCCGAAATGCCCGGCATGTATCCCGAAGGCGAATACGACTTGGCGGGCTTCGCCGTCGGCGTGGTCGAAAAAGAGCGCGTCATCAACGGCCGCAGCATCAAAGCGGGCGACATCGTGTTGGGCCTGGCTTCCAACGGCGCCCATTCCAACGGCTACTCCCTCGTCCGCAAAATCATCGCCCGCGACAATCCCGATTTGGACGCCGAGTTCGACAACGGCAAAACCCTGCGCGAAACCATCATCGCCCCGACCCGCCTGTATGTGAAACCCATCCTCGCCGCTTTGGAAAAATTCACCATCAAAGGCATGGCGCACATCACCGGCGGCGGCATTACAGAAAACGTGCCGCGCATCCTGCCTGAAAACACCGTCGCCCAAATCGACGCCAAAGCATGGGAATTGCCCAAGCTGTTCCAATGGCTGCAACAGGCAGGCAATGTGGAAACGCAAGAAATGTACCGCACCTTCAACTGCGGCATCGGCATGGTGGTCGTCATTGCCGAAGAAGATGCCGACGCGGTGCAAGCATTCTTAACCGAACAAGGCGAAACCGTTTACCGTTTGGGTAAAATCCGCGAACGCAACGGTGACGAACATCAGACCCAAGTCGCTTAAATCAAAAGCCTGAAGCTAAATAAAAGGTCGTCTGAAACAGCCAAACCATCTGTTTCAGACGACCTTTTAAATTTTTTAACCCATTAATTGCAATATTTGGCAACATCCCCTTGATACCGTTTGACCAAATCATCACGATTGGCAACGCGCGCGCTTTCGGCAGACTGTTGGTTCATTCGTGCGACACGGCAGTTGTCTTCTTTGTTTTTACGGTTTTCTTCCTCAATTTTTTTATTTTGCTCCTCGATCAGTTTATTCTTAGCCAACATTCGCTCATTTAATTTCGCCTGTTGCTCTGCCAGCGTACCCTCGTCCGCAGCTTCGGATTTAGGCTTGACTGCCGCTTTGACACTGTGCGTACGGATATTCATCACATTGGAGCGGTCAAGCTGGAGCCGGTTCGGCGTATCGGAATAGCTGTTTCCCTTGCCGTTTTTCCATGTATAGACACTGTCAGCTGCCAATGCGCCGGAAGAACACAAAATAGCCGCCGCCAATACGGATAATGCAGAAAGTTTCAATTTCATTAAAATTCCCCTATTCAAATGATGAGCGATTAATTTGAAATGACAATATTGTACTTGATTTTAAATAATATGTCATAACAAGACGATTACTGTGTATCAAAAGCAAAAAAAAATCGCCCCTTTAAACATTTAAGGGGCGCAAAAGGAACACAAACCACTACCAAAACTGTTACAAGGCAAATCCTCCTGATTTTAATTGATGGGTTGCCGGATAAAGTGCTTTCATCAAATCATGCGGTGAAAGCGATAAATCTCTGCTGCCTGTCGTCAGACGACCTTGCTTTGGGGTCAGCTCAAGCAGGCAAGTATCTTTAGCCTGGATAAACTTATTTTTCGTCTGCCGCAACCGGCGTTGTAAAGCGGAAACAACTTTCTCATATAAGCTGTCTTTTTTCTGTACTTCCCGGGTATTTGCCACCCAGCTCAGACGAATATCACTGGTTTCGTCCTCAATCAGCAAAATGCCCGCTTCTACTTGCTCTGCCTTATTCATACAAGGCAGCCAAACATAATAGCGTCCGTCCAGCGTAATGTAGAATACATCGTGAACTTCACAATCGTTGCAGCATTGGGTTGCCAAAAGCGAACGGATGGTTTGTTGATGCAGTCTCAGAATATCAAGGGAGACTTGCTTGAAAATACTTTCCGGCATTTCATTCTCCTTTCGTTCTGTTGCGCTGTCGTTTCGTTTCGATGAGTTGCATTATACGAGTATTTTTTAATTTTGCAAATGATAATTGTTACTATTTTTTAAAACAGAAATAACACAATGATTTAAAAAGAAATTAATTTTTTAAAAGTTGAGTATTTTACTCAGGATTTAGTATCCATCAGCCTTTTGAAAGACAAACTGCTTTCGCTCGTCTGAAAATTGTCAGCAATTTCTACTTTTGGTAACCATAAGACGGCTCATACCACACTTGTCTAAAATATTTTCCCTCATCTAAACAACATCCCAATAAGAATACAAAGCAACACCACTCTATACTTTCACCCCCTCCTTGAGTATGATACGAGACATTTTTTCATTCAGTCATTGGAGCATTTGATGAGACGCCAGATTATCCTTGATACCGAAACCACCGGCCTTTACGCCGAAAACGGCGACCGCTTGGTCGAGTTTGCAGGACTGGAAATGGTCAACCGCCAAATGACCGGACGCTTCCTGCACCTTTACGTCCATCCCGAGCGCGATATGCCTGAAGAAGCCGCACGCGTACACGGGCTGACGATTGACGTTTTAGAAGAAAAAAACGCTCCGCCGTTTGCAAAGGTCGGACAAGAAATCAGCGAATTTATCCGTGGCGCGGAATTGATTATCCACAATGCGAAATTCGACGTAGGCTTCTTAAATATGGAATTCCGCCGCATGGGTCTGCCCTCCGTCGAAGAGCTTGGTTGTGAGATTACAGATACGCTGGCGATGGCGCGTGAAATGTTTCCTGGGCAAAAAGCCAGCCTGGATGCCTTGTGCAACCGCCTCTCCATCGACAGAAGCAAGCGCGTACTGCATGGCGCTTTAATCGACTGCGAGCTTTTAGGCGAAGTTTATTTGGCGATGACGCGCCAACAATTCGACTTAATGGGTGGAGAAGGTGAAGAAGAAACAAAAGAAGACAAGCCCGTCATCATCGCCGAAACAAAACGTTCGTCGCGCTTAAAAGTCATCAAAGCCAATGCTGAAGAGCTTGAAGAACACGAAAAATATCTCGATGCGCTGGGAGAGGCCTGCATATGGAGGCAGGCAGCCGCCGGAGAGAATGTATGAAAAGACGGCATATCACCCTGATTCCCGCCGCAGGGATCGGCGCTCGCTTCGGTGCAGGCAAACCCAAACAATATATCCGGATACACGGCAAAACCGTCTTAGAGCATACGGTTGCCATTTTTACACAACATCCGTTTATCGACTTGGTCGCTATTATTGTCTCACCTGATGATCCTTTTATTAATCATCTTCAGACAACCTCTGATAAGACAGTGGTTTTCAACGTCGGAGGCAATACCCGGGCAGAAACCGTCCGCAACGGTGTGCAAACACTGATGAAAAAGAGGTTGGCGGATAACCACGATAATATTTTGGTTCACGATGCCGCCCGCTGCTGCCTGCCCCAAGATGCCCTGTCGCGCCTGATTCAGGCAGCCGGAACAAAAGTAGAAGGTGGCATTTTGGCCATTCCCGCAGCCGACACCATCAAACGTTCCGATACCGACGGACAAATCCTGGAAACCGTACCCCGTAAAGACTTATGGCAGGCACAGACACCGCAGCTTTTTCAAGCCGGATTATTGAATCGCGCCCTATCCTCCTCCGACTTAAACGGTATTACCGATGAAGCCTCTGCCGTAGAACAACTGGGCATAAGGCCTCTACTGGTACAGGGGGATATCCGCAATCTCAAATTAACCCTCCCTCAGGACGAATTTATCATACGGCTGCTTTTGAATACTTGAATAACCTCGACAAAAAGGTCGTCTGAAAACCAGAATTTGGATTTTCAGACGACGGCGGATTCGCATTTGAAG
>NZ_KV789572.1:0-566 GCF_001807625.1 Neisseria sp. HMSC03D10 | reverse complement strand
GACAATACGGCCTCCTGCGGACGGATTTCAAACGCTGCGCGCTGGTTGAGGTAGAAAGACAGCGGCAACGAGGAGTCGGTGGAAGTGGCGGTAATTTCAACACGGTAGGCGGTATTGACCGCTTCGGATGCGCTAAAGGAGCGGACTGAAAGTGAGGGAGAAAAACGGGCAAAGGTAAGGTGGTAGGATTGGCAGATGGTCATGGCGGGTATTTCCAAGATGACGGTGAAACCTGCAAGGTAGTTTGAACGGGGGTGGACGGTCAAGCTGGGGGTAAGTGGTGGAAAGGCCGTCTGAATGGAAGTGAACTACACCTCAAAAGTTGAACATCCTTCCAACTGCCAAGGTCAAGGTGTGTTTTTTTTATGGCCAAATATACATTGAATTTCAAATATCAAACCTTACTCTAAACGCCTCATCCTCGATCGGCCCGCCTTCTTCAATTTGCGGAAAGGCGGGCGAGAGGATTCTGCACAGCGCGTGGATACGATTGAAATCGGAGGAGACACGCTCTGAGACCTTTGCAATAACATAAGTTATTAAAATTTTATGCTCAATACCATTTT
>NZ_KV789571.1:0-26337 GCF_001807625.1 Neisseria sp. HMSC03D10 | reverse complement strand
GGGGATTTTGGGGAATTTTGCAAAGGTCTCGAGTAGCGTGGGCTTTTCCCACGAGATGAAAGCCAAAATGGATGCCCATTTGGCTGTTGTCTGATTTGGATTTTTAGATAGCGGATTTCGTGGGCGCAGCCCACGCTACGGGTTGGATTTCCAATTTAATTGAATAAAACCTGCGTTGATTGCATAAAAAATTGAATCCAAGGTCGTCTGAAAATCCCCAACCGCCACCACTCAAGCCGTATTCCTGTTTGCTGGGCATACGGCTTGTCGTTTCTGCCGGTTTATTTCTTCTGCCACGCTTGGCGGAGGTATTCGATGTGGTCGGGGAGGGCGTAGAAGGGGGTGTTGCCGTGGTTGGCGTTGGGGTAGAGGGTGAATTTTGCGTCTGCGCCGAGGTGTTGGAGGGTGCCGGCAAGCAGTTTGGCTTGGGCGACCATTTCCCTGCCGATTTGTTCGGGGCGGTTGCTGCGGCCTTCGTGTTCGCCGACGCTGATGCGGACGGCGGTGTCGGCGGGAAGGGCGGACGGTAGGAAGTCGAGGACGCGGCGGTTGTGCCACCAGACGGAGGGGGAGGCGAGCAGGTTGTGTTTGAAGCGGTCGGGGGCGGTGAAGAGGGAATAGAGTCCGAACAATGCGCCGAAGGAGTGTCCGAACAGGGCTTGTTCTTTGGGGTTGACGGGGTATTTGGCGGCAAGGGCCGGGGCGAGTTCGTGGTCGAGGAAGGCGGCGAAGCGGTCGGCTTGTCCGTATTGGCGGCGTTCTGCTTCGGTGGCGGTTTCGGGTAGGGGGGGGGTGTAGTCGAGGGCGCGTTGGGTCAGGTCGCGGACTTCGCCGTTGGGGTAGCCGATGCTGACGATGAGGCAGGCGGCGCGGCTTCGGGTCATTGGGTTGATGAGCAGGGATTGCGCCATGCTGAGGGCGGCGGGAAAGAAGGCGTCGCCGTCGAGGATATGGAGGACGGGATAGCCTTGCGGGGGCGGGTCGCCGACGGCGGCGGTTTGGATGCGGTAGCTGCGGCCGGTGTGCTCGGATCGGATGTGGGTTTCTTCGGCTTGCAGCAGGCGGGCGGCTTGCCAGTGTGCGGTGCGTGAGGTCATGGCGGGGTTGTCGGTTGTGTTGGTGGGGTGTGTTGTGTGTGTTATCGGGTTGGCGGATGTTTCAGACGACCTTTGGGCTATATCTGCTGTTTCTCTATGTCAAACATGAACATATAGTGGATTAAATTTAAATCAGGACAAGGCAACGAAGCCGCAGACATTACAAATAGTACGGCCAAGGCGAGGCAACGCCGTACTGGTTTAAAGTTAATCCACTATAAATGATAAAACCGGACAGGTGGTGTGCCCTGCCTGTCCGGTCTGTTTCCGTAATGTGTTGGTCTTCTGGTTTTTGGCGGTGATTTGTTTTCCTTTTGCTTTTCCCGTTTTTAGAAGTCGTAGCGGAGGTTTGCCATCAGGCTGCGCTCCGAGCCGGGAATGTTGAAGGTGTTCGCGCTGCCGACGCGGGCGTAGTAGTGGCGGTTGAAGATGTTGTCGGCGTTGATTTGCAGCTTCAGTTTGGGCGTGAAGCGGTATGCCGCCATGGCGTCGAAGGTGGCGTAGCCGCCTGCGCGCAGCCCTGCCGCTGAGGAGATGCTGCTCATCGCGTTCACGCCGCCGCCGAGGGTCAGCTTGGGCGTAACTTCATAAGTTGTCCACAGGTTTGCGCTGTGTTTGGGCATCAGCAGGAAGATGCCGTCGTCGCGCGAGTTGGCGGCGGTTTTGATTTGGCTGTGCAGATAGCTGTAACCTGCGTGGATTTGCCATTTCGGTGTAATCGCGCCGCTGATTTCGGTCTCAACGCCTTCCATCACGCGTTTGCCCGAGGCGGCGTAACGGGTGTTGCGGTTGTTCGGGTTCAGCGGTGCGGCGGCGTTTTTGTCTTTCAGGCGGTAGAGGGAGACGCGGGTGTTGAGGCGGTCGTCCATGTAGCTGCCTTTGTAGCCGACTTCAAACTGGTTGCCTTCGCGCGGTTTGAGCAGGTTGCCGCCGGTGCCGAGGCTGGTTTGCGGCGTGTAGAGTTGGGAGAAGCTGGCGTAGAGGCTGTTGTTGTCGTTCAAGTCGTAAACTGCGCCTGCGTAGCCGGTGAACTTGGTTTTGCTGGCTTTGTGCAACTCGTCGCCTTCGCCCGCTTCGATTTTGTAGTGTCCCAAACGCCAGCCGCCGATGAGTGACAGCCTGTCGACCGGATGGAAGACGGATTTGCCGTAAACACCGAATTCGTCAAGGTTTTCGGTAGCGACGGTATGGCTGTAACCGCGCGCGCCGGCACGGGCGTTCTGCATCAGGTTGACATAGGGAACGGAGTGGAAATCGCCCAAGGCAACATTACGCGCAACGGCTGCACGGCCTTGCTCGTTGGTGCTGCGCAGGCGGTTGTAGTCCGCGCCGACGACGAGTTCGTTTGCGGTGTTGCCCAAGGCAAACGGACGGCTGTAGCTTGCGTCAACCGCGAAGGCTTTTTGTTTGATTTCCGTGCCTAAGCCGACGACGTTTGCCTTATTGTCGGCAGAAAGTTTGTTGGCGGCGAAGGTGTAGTTGGAGTCGGCATCGCGGTCGGAATAGCGCATACCGATTTTGCCGTAGCCGCCGTCGTCAAAATAATGTTTCAAATCGGCGAACACGTCATGGCTGTTCATTTTGAATTTGTTCCAATCCGCGCCGACAAAGGTGTGGTTGGGCAGGGACAGCAAATTGCCGCTGCTGCCGACGGGCAGACCGTTGTACGGCGCGAGGTGGCGTTGCTGGTAGAGATAGCCTACGCCCAAAGTCGTGTCGGGGTTGATGTCCCAATCCGCCGCCGCGTAGAAGGTTTCGTGGTGGTTGTTTTTCTCGGCAGGACGGGGAGACGCGCCCGAAGTCTGCGCCATCACACGGCCGCGCACGCTGCCGTCGGTGTTCAGAGGTCCTGAAACGTCGGCTTCGGCTTTATATTGTTTGTGCGTACCGAACCCTGCCGCCACATGACCTTGGAACTCTTTGGTCGGGCGTTTGCGCACCAAATTCACAATACCGCCCATCTCGCCGCTGCTGTCGAACAAACCGCTCGGCCCGCGCATCACTTCGACGCGGTCGAAGGCAAACAGGTTGGGCAGCGTGCCGTTGATACTCTGCATCTGCGCGGGCAGACCGTCGATGTTGTATTCGCTGTATTCGTAACCGCGCGCATAAACCGAAGAGCGTCCGTCGTCATTGCTCAACACGCGCAGGCCCGGCGTTTTGCGTGCCAATTGGTCAAAGGTATCGACGTTGCGGTCTTTTACCTGCTGGTTGGTGATGATGCTGACGGATTGCGGAATTTCGCGTAAAGATGCGGGGATTTTTGTGCCGACAGTGGCGGCAAACGAGCTGTAATCGCCGTTTTTCTCGGTGGCAATCGCGTTATACGAACGCTGCCCCTGAACATGGACAGTATCCAGCTCGGCCGTTTCGGCGGCAAATACAGTGGAAGATAAAGCGGCCACAACGGCGGCAGCGGTCAAGTTGGGACGGAACATCAATTTCTCCGGTCTTTTACAAATGAGAATTGTTGTATTTTATATTTTTGATGGCTGACATTGTGGAAAAAAACTATCGTTTTCCCGACAATCTTTTGTGAATATGCGACAAGGTCGTCTGAAAACCTCAATTTGGGTTTCAGACGACCTTGTCGCAACTGCTTGAATCAGCTTGCCGATTCTACGCCATAAGGTTTGTTTGACGTTTTGATGGTCAGGGTCAGTACGGCGGCGATGGCGAGGAAGACGCCGGCGAAGGTCATGGCGTTGGACGGGTTTGCACCGAGGAAGGTGTCATAGATCCAACCGAAGGTAACGGTTTGGATCAGCATCGGAATCACAATCATCATGTTGACGATGCCCATATACACGCCGTAGCGTTCTTTCGGGATGGAGTGTACGACAATCATAAACGGCACGCCCATCATACTTGCCCAGCCGATACCGAAGCCGATCATCGGGGCGAACATCAGGTATTTATTGGTGATGTGCGGGATGGTTAAGAGGGCGAGCGATGCCAGGATAACGGCAAAGGCGTGGACATATTTCGCGGCATATTTACGCGCCATCCACATCAGTCCGAAGGCGGAAACAAAGGTTACGACATTGTAAAAACCGTTGACCAAACCGGTCCATGCCACTGCCTGTTCATAGGCAGCCTGGTCGGCAGATGTCGAACCCCAGACGGATTTGACGATACTGTGGGAGATGTATTGCCAGTAGATGAAGAGGGCGTACCATTGGAAGAGGTAAACGGAGGCAAGCTGCCACAGTGGGGTGGGCATTTCCTTAATGGCTGTGCCGATGTCTTTGACGGCGTGGACGGGGCCTCTGGGTTGGGCTTTGATTGCCGCCATTTCTTCGGGAGAAGGTTCGTGTTCGGGCGTGGACAATACGGTTACTAAAACAGAGCCGATGGAGCAGACGGCGCCGATATAGAACGAGCCGAATACCCAGTAGGGGATACCTGCTTCAGAAGTTTGTTGCAGCCAACCGATTTGTTGGAAGATGTAGAGCGATACGTTGGCAAGGGTAATGCCCAAGCCGGTGAACACGGACTGCATCAAAAAGCCGGTGGATTGTTGGTGTTCGGGGACGGTATCGGCGATGAAGGCGCGGAAGGGTTCCATGGCGGTGTTGTTGCTGATGTCCAAGAGCCACAGCAGCAATACGGCAACCCACAATGCGGTAACGTGCGGATAGATGAAGAGGCAGAGGCTGCAACCGATGGCTCCGATTAAGAAATACGGGCGGCGGCGTCCCAAGCCGGGAATCCAGGTGCGGTCGCTCATGGCACCGATAAGGGGTTGAACGAGCAAGCCGGTAATCGGACCTGCCATATTCAGAATAGGCAGTTGGCCGGGGTCGGCATGTAAGAAACTGAAAATCGGGTTGATGGCGGTTTGCTGCAAACCGAAGCTGTATTGGATGCCGAAGAAGCCGAAGTTCATCAGCATAATCTGGCGAAGCGTCATCGATACTTGTGGGGAAATCTTCATTTTGAAGCGACTCCTGGACTTTGTAAGAAGAAAACATGGAACAACAAACTGCGGGAAACACTGCATAGTTGAAGCGGTTGGGCCGCTTTCTTTATTCTTTGGCGTATCGTATTGATACGTTGCAAATGGATAGCGTGATGCGTTGTTTGTGTTTTCAGACGACCTTTTGTTGTCGTATTGTGTCTGCCTCATAAAGCAGACGTCGTCTGAAATAATGTTTTACTTCAATGCTGTAACCGACTGCCGCCAAATCGTTTCCCCTACAACCCGAACGGGCGGACGGACGGTTTCTTTGGTCTCGATAATGTCGAACAGGATTTCCGCCGCCAGCGCGCCCATGCGCATATAGGGCAGCTCGGTGCTGGTCAGCGGCGGGAACAGGGTTTCGGCAATTGCGCTGTGGTTGTCGTACCCTGCCACCGATACCTGCTCCGGAACGCGTACGCCGCGCGTCCTCAAAATGCCGTAAACGCGGACCGCCATTTCGTCGTTGCCGCAGCAAATGACCGTCGGCGGGTCGGCAAGTGACAACAGTTTCAACACTGCCGCAATCAAAGGCTCGCTGTCGTTGGCAAAGTCGGTGATGCCGGTTTGCACCAAGTCAGGATCGAACACCATGTCCGATTCATCCAAAGCGCGGCGGTAGCCCGCCAAACGCAGCCGCGTCGCTTCTGCGCCTGCCTGCAAGGTGATGTAGGCGATACGGCGGTGTCCGTGACGGATGATGTTGCGTACCAAATCGTATTGCCCGCGCTCGTCGTCCGGCAAAACCGACGGCGTACCCGCCGCGTCGAAACAGTTGACCAAAACCATCGGGCAGCGGTTGGGCATTTCGGGCAGGACGATTTCGCGGTGCGATTCGGTTACATACAAAATGCCTTCCGCGCGGTGTTCCATAAACGTCCTGACCAAAGGGTCGATTTGCTCGTAGCGGTTGTCCGTATCCGCAATCATCAGCGTTTTGCCCGCTTCGCGGATTTTCTGCTGGATGCCTTTGATTAAAAACATATCCGGCAGACCGTGTACCCCGCCGTATTCGCCCGTGCGCGAGATGGCGCCGGTAATCAGTCCGACCAAGTCCGAACGGTTCGACCGCATCACCCGCGCCGCCGAAGACGGGATATAACCCAAAGCCGCAATCGCTGTTTCGACTTTTGCACGGGTTTTATCGCTGACCGGCGCATCGCCGTTGATGACGCGGCTGACCGTTTTGGGTGAGACGCCCGCATAAGCAGCAACATCATAAATTGTAGCCATCTTACGACTCCCGCCTCATCCCTGTTTCATTTGATTACGAAGCATATCACACCTGACATCGGTGTCATACTAAAAATTTTAAAAAACCTTGATGAAAATCAAGCACATTGCTTGCATATTGCATACAATTCTTAACTAAATTGCTTACCCGTATCCGGCAAACCCGCGCCGTCTTGTTAAACTACATTAAACTACAAAAAAATCATTAAGTAGCGAACCAATCAGCCGCGGTACAATCTATAACTAAATCACATCCCGCCGAATGAGCGAACCCAATCCCGAAGGAAACCCGATGACCGCATTTACCGAAGCATGGCAAGCCCTTGAACAACACCGGCTCGACACACAACACCTCCACCTGCGCGACCGCTTCGCCGCCGAACCCGACCGCTTCGGCAATATGCACGAAACCCTCGACGGCCTCCTCTTCGATTACAGCAAAAACCGCCTCGGCGAAGACACTTTGCAACTTTTGTGCCGCCTTGCCGAAGCCTCGCCCCTTGCCGGACAAATGCACGCCATGCAAAACGGCGAAAAAATCAACCTCAGCGAACACCGCGCCGTCCTCCATACCGCCTTGCGCCTGCCGCCCGACGCCGCGCCCGTTTACGTTGACGGCGAAAACATCCTCCCCAAAATTCACCGCGAACTCGACCGCGCCCTCGCCTTCGCCGAATCACTCAACAACGGCAGCCACAGGGGCATCACCGACAAACCCATCACCGATTTCGTCCACATCGGCATAGGCGGCTCCGACCTCGGCCCCAGAATGTGTGTAGAAGCCCTCAAAGCCTACCGCCAAAACATCCGCGTCCACTTCGTCAGCAATTCAGACGACGCCGACATCAGCCGCACACTCGCCCACCTCAAGCCCGAAACCACCGTATTCAGCATTGCCAGCAAATCCTTCCGCACACCCGAAACCCTGCTCAACGCCTACGCCGCCCGCGCCTGGTATCGTGATGCAGGTTTGCCCGAATCCGGCATCTACCGCCACTTCTGCGCCATCTCCTCCGACGTTGCCGCCGCCCGAAACTTCGGCATCGCCCCCGACAACGTCTTCGCCATGTTCGACTGGGTCGGCGGACGCTATTCCGTCTGGTCAACCATCGGCCTGCCCGTCATGGTCGCCGTCGGCACAGACCGCTTCCGCGAACTCCTCGCCGGCGCGCACGCCATGGACACCCACTTCTTCCAAACCCCCTACCGCCGCAACATCCCCGTCCTCATGGCGCTCATCAGCATCTGGTACAACAACTTCCAGCACGCCGACGGACAAACCGCCGTCCCATACAGCCACAACCTGCGCCACCTCCCCTCGTGGCTCAACCAGCTCGACATGGAAAGCCTCGGCAAAAACCGCACCGCCGACGGTCGTCCCGTCCCCCACACCACAGGCGGCATCGTCTTCGGCGAAGAAGGTGTCAACTGCCAGCACGCCTATTTCCAACTCCTCCACCAAGGCACACGGCTCATCCCCTGCGACTTCATCGTCCCCATGACCACCGCCTACGGCATCAACCGCCAACACCGCTTCACCGTCGCCAACGCCTTCGCCCAAGCAGAAGCCCTGATGAAAGGCAAAACCCTCGAAGAAGCCCGCGCCGAGCTTGCCGACCTGCCCGAAGCCGAACGCGAACGCCTCGCCCCGCAAAAAGAATTCCCCGGCAACCGCCCGAGCAACAGCCTCCTCCTCAGCGCCACCGACCCCCGCCGCCTCGGCATGCTCATGGCGGCATACGAACACCGCACCTTCGTCCAAGGCGCAATTTGGGGCATCAACCCCTTCGACCAATGGGGCGTCGAATACGGTAAAGAACTCGCCAAAACCATCGAACCCGAACTCGAACGCGGCAACCCGCAGCACGACAGCTCCACCAACGGCCTCATCGCCTTCTACCGCGCCAGCCAAAACCGATAGGCAGTTCAAACATAAAAGGTCGTCTGAAAACCTACATCGGGTTTTCAGACGACCTTTTGCTCTGTTATGGGCAGAGTAACTCGGATGATGCTCATACTACGGCTGATTGTCGCGAGTGGAACGATTAATCTATACGTTTTAGCTGGCTTTTGTGGATATATCCTTGAATTGATACATTGTTACCGTCTTCGTTTTTTTCTGTGTAAGCCCCCTGATTGCTGTACCACAACCAGTCGCCTTTTCTGAAAGTTGGGGCAATCTGTACACGCGTTCCGTTTGGGAGTGTTTTGATGATTTCGCCTTGGCTGATCGGTTCTTCGGGGTAGCTGTTGTTACGGACGTTTGCCGATCCGTCAGGGCTGGCGACAACATAATTGTGCACGATAAAACCTTGGCTTTGATGGACGTAGCCTGTACGGATTCCATCTAATTGAATATGAAACCATTTACCCTGTTTCCTGAGTATTTTGTGTTTTCTGCTTTCATAATTCAGTACCGTCATGATTTTGCTGCGTGTATCAGGAGCAACACGAACGTTTGCAGAGCCATCGCATTCGGTATGAGGCAAAAAGTAATCAGCGGCTTTGGCTGCTGCCGACGACAGTAAAACCGTTAAAAACAGTGCCATTTTCTTCATGGTTGGTTTTCCTTATATGTTTAGAGTGCGTTTGCTGTGGCGGTAAATTGTGTTGCCGTGCAGCTTTTGACGCTGAATACGTCCGCCTGCTTATCCGAACTTCACTTCTGCCCCGAATACTTCCTGCCACAGTTTTCGCACATTGCCGTAGTGAGTCAGCAATTCGTCCGTTACTTCGGTTTTTTCCGCGTCGCGCAGTTTGGTGTTGTGTTGCTGCTGGCGGTAGAAGCGGTAGGCGGTGCGGCTTTGTTCGGCGAGGGTTTTGTCGATGAGGCCGCAGTCGGCGGCGATGTTCAAGAGGGCGATGTTGCCGTAGTTGTCGAGGAGTTGCGGATATTTTCGGGCATGGGCAAGGATGAGGTATTGGACGATAAATTCGACGTCGACCACGCCGCCGCGTGCGTATTTGACGTTGCTGTCAACCGGCGGATGGGTAGGGAACATTTTTTCGCGCATTTCGATGATTTCGCCTGCCAAGGCGGTTTGGTCGCGTTCGGCGGTGAGGATTTCGGTGCGGATGCGGTCGAAGGCTGTCTGAATTTCGGGTGTGCCGCAGATGAAGCGGGCGCGGGTGAGGGACTGGTGTTCCCACGTCCATGCGTTTTCGCGCTGGTATTTTTCGAAGGCGGCGATGCTGTGGGCGAGGAAGCCGGCGTCGCCGTTGGGGCGCAGGCGCAGGTCGGTTTCGTAGAGGCTGCCTGCGCCGGTGGCGGCGGAAAGCCAGTTGGTCAGGCGGCGGGCGAGGCGGCTGTACGCGTCGCCTGCGTCGGGATGGGGGTCGTCGTAGAGATAGACGAGGTCGAGGTCGGAGGCGTAGCCGAGTTCTTTGCCGCCGAGTTTGCCGTAGCCGACGACGGCGAATTGCGGGGTGTCGCGGTGTTTTTTGGGCATGTCCGCCCACGCGCACGGCAGGGCGGCGGCGAGGATGGTGTCGGCGAGGGCGGAAAGTTGGTCGGAGAGGGATTCTACCGTCCACAGTCCGGCGAGGTCTTGGACGGCGAGGCGGAAGACTTGGGCGTGCTGGAAGCGGCGCAGGGTGTCCATTTGCGCTTCGGTGTCGCCGCCGCAGGCTTTGAGGTCGTCTGAAAGGGCGGCGGCGAGGGCTTGCCAGTCGAACGCGGTATCCAAAAGCTGCGCGCTGATGAGTTCGTCCAGCAGAATCGGATATTTGCTCAGATACGCCGCCACCCATGAGCTTTGGCCCATAATCTGCGCCAGCTGCGCCAGGGTTTGCGGATGTTCGTTGAGGAAGGCGAGATAGGCGGAACGGCGGCTGATGTTTTCGAGGAAGTCAAACAGCCGCATCAACGTATCGGTCGGGTTGGGTTGCGCTGCCGCCGCCTGTACGAACAGCGGCACAATGGCGTCAAAACGCGGCTGGGCGTGTGCGGAAAGGTGGCGGTATTTATGACCGTGCCGGATTTGGTCGAGCCTTGCAGCGATGGTTTCGGCATCGAACCCGTGTTCTTTCAGACGACCTTGCCGCTCTTCTTCGTCAGGCTTTTCCTGCCATGCCCATTGCCATTCGCTGTTGTCCTGTGTTTGCTCTTCGGGTTCGCTCAAAATTTCATTGAACAACTGATTGACCTTGTTCCGATGAATGTTGAGGTCGTCTGAAAAGGCGGCGTAGCTGTCGAAGCCCATGCTTTCGGCGAGCAGTTGCTGCTGTTCGGGCGAGGAGGGCAGGGTTTGGGTTTGCTGGTCGTCCCAGTATTGCAGGCGGTGTTCGACGTCGCGCAGGAAGCGGTAGGCGGCAAGCAGGGTTTCGACGTTTTCAGACGGTATGATGCCCAGCTCGGCAAGTTTTTTCAGCGTTTCCTGCGTGCCTTTCAGTTGCAGCGCGCGCATTTGTCCGCCGCGTATCATCTGAAAAATCTGGGCGATAAATTCGACTTCGCGGATGCCGCCTGCGCCGAGTTTGATGTTGTCCGCCATGCCTTTTTTGCTGACTTCGCTGCGGATTTGGCGGTGGAGGTTGCGCATCGCTTCATACGCGCTGTAATCCAGATATTTGCGGAACACAAAGGGGCGCACCAGCGATTTGATGTCGTTTGGATGCGGCGTAACCACGCGGCCTTTGCACCACGCATAGCGTTCCCATTCGCGCCCCTGCGTAATCAGGTATTGCTCCAGCGCGGTTTCGCTCAATACCAGCGCGCCCGAATCGCCGTCCGGCCGCAGCCGCATATCGACGCGGAACACCTGCCCGTCGGCGGTGATGTCGTTCAGCAGCGCAATCAGTTTCTGCCCGACTTTGGTGAAAAACTCCTGATTGCCGCGTTCGCGCCTGCCGTCGGTATCGCCCGATTCGGGATAGATGAAAATCAAATCGATGTCGGAAGACACGTTCAACTCATAGCCGCCCGCCTTGCCCATCGCCACCACGCTCAAATGCTGCGGCGATTTGGTATAACGCCCGATCGGTGTGCCGTACATATCCTGATAATAGGCGTAGGCGAAATCCAGCGCGGTATTGACGGCAAAATCGGCAAACAGCGTAATCGTGCGGGTTACTTCGTTCAAATCGCTGATGCGGTTTATATCGCGCACGATAATCTGCGACACCACATAACGGCGCAACTCGCGCAACTGCCGCGCCAATTCTTCATCGTTTTCTTCCGCGCGGATTTGGTCCCAATCGGCAAAGGCTTGGAAATCCGCTTCGGTTAAAACCTTGTCCAACATGGGCAGGAAAATTTCGGGCTTGAGTTTGCCGTTGTCGAGCTGGCGGGCGAGGAACAGGGAATGGCGGCGGGCGGTGTCGAGGCGGTTGTCGGACATTTTGGATTCCGTTTGGAAGGATGACGGGAGTGGGATAGTGGATTCACTTTAAATCAGGACAAAGCGAGGCAATGCCGTACCGGTTTAAAGTCAAGCCACTATATCATAGCAATCTTGGAGGTCGTCTGAAACAGTAAAACACCTTTCAGACGACCTTTGCAAAAGCTGACGGCAAAGCGTTTACATGGCAAAATACCGCCTGTTTGCAGGTCATCCGAATTTTTCAGACGACCTTTTACCCTCTTCAAAAGGAATCCCCATGTCTTTGCAAAACATCATTGAAACCGCCTTTGAAAACCGTGCGGACATCACCCCGACCACCGTTACCCCCGAAGGCAAAGAAGCCGTGTTGGAAACCATCCGCCAACTCGATTCAGGCAAATTGCGCGTTGCCGAACGCTTGGGCGTGGGCGAATGGAAAGTCAACGAATGGGCGAAAAAAGCCGTATTGCTGTCGTTCCGCATTCAAGACAACGAAGTCCTCAACGACGGCGTAAACAAATACTTCGACAAAGTGCCGACCAAGTTTGCCGACTGGTCTGAAGACGAGTTCCGCGCCGCCGGTTTCCGCGCCGTACCCGGTGCCGTTGCGCGTCGCGGCAGCTTTGTTGCCAAAAACGTCGTGCTGATGCCGTCTTATGTCAACATCGGCGCATACGTTGACGAAGGCGCGATGGTCGATACTTGGGCGACCGTCGGCTCTTGCGCCCAAATCGGTAAAAATGTCCACTTGAGCGGCGGCGTCGGCATCGGCGGCGTACTCGAACCCCTGCAGGCCAGTCCGACCATCATTGAAGACAACTGCTTCATCGGCGCGCGTTCCGAAATCGTCGAAGGCGTGATTGTCGAAGAAGGCAGCGTGATTTCCATGGGCGTGTTCATCGGACAATCCACCAAAATCTTCGACCGCACTACCGGCGAAATCTACCAAGGCCGCGTACCGGCAGGCTCGGTTGTCGTGTCCGGCAGCATGCCTTCCAAAGACGGCAGCCACAGCCTCTACTGCGCCGTTATCGTCAAACGCGTAGACGCGCAAACCCGCGCCAAAACCAGCGTCAACGAATTGCTGCGCGGTATTTAACCGGCGAACAGAAAAGGGGAGGTCGTCTGAAACAGCCCGAAACATAAACGGGCTTCAGGCAAACGGTTTCCCTGTTTGAATAGAAAAAGGTCGTCTGAAAAACCGGATTTCGGGTTTTCAGACGACCTCTTTATTTACGGTATGCAGCGATATTGCGTTGTATGACTTAAGATAGAGAAGTCGAAAAATATAATTTAAAACAATATATTATCCTGTTTTTCTAGAATTGTTGTATGCAATCGCGTATAATTCTGCGATTAATTTGTTTAACGGTCGTATCAGACGCATGCCGTCTGAAACCGGATACAGGAGCCCAATTACCATGATGACCTTATATTCAGGCATTACCTGCCCGTTCAGCCAACGCTGCCGTTTCGTGTTGTACGAAAAAGGCATGGATTTTGAAATCAAAGATGTCGATATTTTCAACAAGCCCGAAGACCTTGCCGTAATGAATCCGTACAATCAAGTGCCTGTTTTGGTTGAACGCGACCTCATCTTGCACGAGTCCAACATCATCAACGAATATATCGACGAACGTTTCCCGCATCCGCAACTGATGCCCGGCGATCCCGTGATGCGCGGACGCGGGCGTTTGGTGTTGTTCCGCATGGAAAAAGAATTGTTCAACTTCGTCCATGTTTTGGAAAACCCCAACGCGACCAACAAAGAACAGGCTAAAGCGCGCGAAGCCATCGGTAACGGGCTGACAATGCTGGCTCCTGCTTTTGCGAAGAGCAAATACATCCTCGGCGAAGATTTTTCTATGATTGACGTAGCGCTGTCTCCTTTGTTGTGGCGGCTTGATCATTACGACATCAAACTCGGCAAATCCGCCGCACCTTTGTTGAAATACGCCGAGCGCATTTTCCAACGCGAGGCTTTCATCGAAGCACTGACGCCCGCCGAAAAAGCCATGCGCCGATAAGCTTCCGAAAGGAGATACCATGACGACTTCGACCAAGCCCTATCTGCTTCGTGCCTTATATGAATGGTGTATCGATAATAGCCAAACGCCGCATCTGGTCGTTTGGGTTAACGAACATACCCGCGTACCCATGCAATATGTCCGCGACAATGAAATTGTACTGAATATCGGCCCGGCCGCCAGCCATAATCTGAATATCGATAACGATTGGATCAGCTTTTCCGCCCGTTTCGGCGGCGTGGCGCACGATATTTGGATTCCCGTTGGTCATGTCATAAGCATCTTTTCACGCGAAAGCGGGGAGGGGATGGGGTTCGAAGTCGAGCCTTACGAGGCGGATGCTTCCGGTAAGGAGGCGCAGCAGGAGCCGGCGGCAGATAAGCCAACTGACGGAGAGCCCGCCAAGTCAGGCAAGGTATTGAAGTTCGTCAAATAAAATGAAAGGTCGTCTGAAAGTAGATTTCAGACGACCTTTTTACTCATATGCATGATCTTTCAGGTTGGGTTCTTTAGAGGAAATTACGTTATCCGTTTGCCCAAGATAACCACATCCGCTTCAAATGTTTCCAAATCGCACACTGCGGGCAATCTGCCCCATTCTTGAAAACCGAACGAGTGGAAAAGATGCAGGCTGGGGTGGTTGTGTCCGAAAATCACGGCCAAAACATTTTTAATACCCAAGGAGGGCGCGCGCTCCAACATATTGCGCAGCAGGATTTTACCCACGCCGACCCCGCGCATATTGTGTCGGACATAAATACTGATTTCCGCACTGATGTGATACGCGTGGCGCGGATAATAATCGCTGAAGCTGCCCCATGCCAGCAATTCGCCGCTATGGTTTTTCAAGACATAAAGCGGACGTTTGCCGGAATGTGCTTCAAACCAAGGCTTGCGGGTTTCGATGCTGACGGGCGATAAATCGGCGGTAGATTGGCGCGCTTCAATCGTACTGTTGTAGATTTCGACAATGTCGGGCAGGTCTTCTGTTTTCGCTAGAGTAATCGTATATTCCATTTTCAGGCGACCTGACGGCTATTGGATGAGTTTGGAAATGGTTTTAAAGGCAGGATGTTTCGCATCACCCATCAGGTTGAATAATAGGCTCTCAACGTTGGATACGGCGGCTCCGGCAGTAAGCATCTGCTGCAAGGCATTGTCTTTGTTAAGCGCGTTTCTGGAGGTGGTGCATTCGTAAGGAATGTGGACGCGGATATTGTGCTTGAGCAAGTCCAAGGTCGTCTGAAGCATACAGATGTGCGCTTCCACACCGATTAAGATGATGTTTTCGATTTGTTTCTCTTTCAGAATAGCCATGACTTCGGGTGATGCGGCGGAAAAACGGGTCTTTTCAAATATCGGCGTATTGTGCAGAAGCAGGGATATGGCGGGAGTCGTTTTACCCAAACCCTTCGGATATTGTTCCGTTGCTGCAAACGGTATGTTTAGAGCCGACAAGCCTTGCAGCAGGATGCGGCAATGTTCGACCATTTGTTCGCTGCCGTGCAATGCGGGCAGCAGGCGTTCTTGAATATCGACAATCAGGCAAAGCGTATTTTCCGTGTTCATTTGGATTTCCTTTCAGACGACCTTGGGAAGAGGTTGTTTGTGTATATGCTGCATCAAAACGGTAAAAGTACTTAAAGTCTGTTTATTTTAAGAAAAACAAGAGGGAGAGGTAAGACGGTCGGTCAAACTGTTCTGTATTATACAGAGGCCTTTCTAAGGAAAGCCAATTAAAACAACTTGCATATCACACGGAGGTAATACTATGGGATGGATCGTTACGATTATTATCGGTTTCATCATTGGTGCTTTGGCAAAATTCCTGCATCCGGGTAAGGAAAATTTCGGATTCATTATGACGACTCTGTTGGGTATTGGCGGGTCGGCGTTGGCAGGATTTGTGGGGCAAAAATTAGGTTGGTATCACGTGGGTGAACCTGCCGGATGGATTGCCTCAACCATTTTCGCCGTAATCATTTTGGCGGTTTATACACGGTTTTTGAAAAACCGCTAATCTGATATAGATGATTAAAGCAGGCCGGAATATCGGTCTGTATTTAGGATTGAAATGGAAAAGCCCTTGTTGTTATTTCCTGTACAAGCGGGAACGGCAACTTGGGCTTTTTGGTTTGAACTTTGTATATTTGAAAGAAAAATGGGAGTATAGATAATGGAACAATATAAAAAGCAAAAGACCTGCATATTTTATGCAGGTCTTTTATTTTGGGGTGGCTGATGGGGCTCGAACCCACGACAACTGGAATCACAATCCAGGGCTCTACCAACTGAGCTACAGCCACCGTAAAACTAAAATTTTGGCACGCCCGACAGGAATCGAACCTGTAACCCCCGACTTAGAAGGTCGGTGCTCTATCCGGTTGAGCTACGGGCGCTCATGCCGATTCGTGCTAAAGCATTATTGGTCGGGGCGGTGGGATTCGAACTCACGACCCTCTGCTCCCAAAGCAGATGCGCTAACCGGGCTGCGCTACGCCCCGACTTGAAGAGTGAAACTATACAGATAGGTTTGTAAAAGGTCAACTGTATTTTTAAGTTTGTTTTTATTTCTTGTCCTATCTTTTTATTTTTTATTAAGATTTATTTTTATGAGTATGCCAGGGAATAGAATGAGAATATGAGTTTGAATGTGCAGGAATGTGGTTTTACGGGATGTGTCAAACCGGTTTAAAAATGCGATAATCGCCGATATTGTTCATTTTGATTGGGAAGGAAGGTTTATGGCTGCACAATTAATCAACGGTAAAGAGGTGTCGGTCAAAAGATTGGCAAAAGTTGCCGAAGCAGTGGTAAAGCGTCAGGAAGATGGTTTGCGCGAACCTTGTTTGGCGGTCATTCTGGTGGGTAATGATCCTGCCAGTGCGGTATATGTCCGCAATAAAAAGCTGGCTTGCGAAAAATGCGGTATCCGTTCTTTGTCTTATGAGCTGCCCGAATCGACTTCCCAAGAAGAGTTGTTGGATTTGGTCGGGCGGTTGAATGAGGATGATGCTGTGGACGGTATTTTGGTGCAGCTTCCGTTGCCGGCACATATCGACAGTCAGGCCGTTCTGGAAAATATTGTTCCACATAAAGATGTGGACGGCTTCCATCCTTACAATATAGGACGGCTGGTGGTGAAAATGCCGCTGATGCGGCCATGTACGCCCAAAGGCGTAATGACGCTTTTGGAAGAATACGGGGTCGATCCAAAAGGGAAAAAAGCGGTTGTTGTCGGTGCTTCAAATATTGTAGGCAGGCCCCAGGCTTTGGAACTATTGTTGGCACGCGCGACGGTAACGGTATGCCACAGTGCGACGCAGAATCTTGCTGATGAAGTGGCTGCGGCGGATATTTTGGTCGTCGGCGTGGGTATCCCGAATTTTGTTAAAGGCAGTTGGATTAAGCCCGGTGCGGTTGTGATTGATGTCGGTATCAACCGTTTGGAAGATGGCAGTTTGTGCGGTGATGTGGAGTTTGATGTGGCAAAGGAACGGGCGGGTATGATTACCCCTGTTCCCGGCGGCGTCGGTCCGATGACGATTGCGACGCTTTTGGAAAATACCTTGCACGCGGCTGCACTGCATGACTGAATGATATAAACTGTTATGGAAAAGCCGAGCCGGAATACACGGGAGGGGTACGGTATCCCGCGTGTTCCGGCTTGGCTTTTTGATGTCGTGGTCAAGGTCGTCTGAAATCAGTCGGTATATTATTGTCCCTTACGATTTCAGACGACCTTTTTTTATTTTTTCAACAGGTGCAGCAGATATTGGCCGTATTGGTTTTTTGCCATCGGGCGGGCGAGTTCTTCCAAACGCTCGTCTGAAAGCCAGCCGTTGCGCCAGGCGATTTCTTCGAGACAGGCGACTTGCAGGTCTTGGATGTTTTGCACGGTTTGGACGAATGAGGCGGCCTCGTGCAGACTTTCATGCGTACCGGTGTCCAACCATGCAAAGCCACGCCCCAAAAGCTGGACGGACAATGAACCGTCGTCAAGATACATTTGGTTGAGCGTGCTGATTTCGAGTTCGCCGCGTGCGGACGGTTTGACTTGTTTCGCAAACTCGACGACGCGGTTGTCGTAGAAATATAAGCCTGTTACCGCCCAGTCGGATTTGGGCTGTTTCGGTTTTTCTTCGATGGATAAGGCGTTGAAGTTTTCGTCAAATTCAACGACGCCGAAACGTTCGGGGTCTTTGACTTGGTAGCCGAACACGGTGGCACCGTGTTTTTTAGAAGCAGCCTGTTTCAGAGTTTGGGTAAACGACTGACCGTAGAAAATATTGTCGCCCAAGACCAAGCAGACGTTGTCGTTGCCGATAAATTCTTCGCCGATGATGAATGCTTGCGCCAAGCCGTCGGGGCTGGGCTGCTCGGCGTAGCTGATGGAGATGCCGAAATCGCTGCCGTCGCCGAGCAGTCGTCTGAAAGACGGGTTGTCTTCGGGGGTGGTAATAACCAAGATTTCGCGTATTCCTGCCAGCATCAATACGGACAGGGGGTAGTAGATCATGGGTTTGTCGTACACGGGCAGAAGCTGTTTGGATACGCCGCGCGTGATGGGGTAGAGGCGTGTGCCGCTGCCGCCGGCAAGGATGATGCCTTTCATAAGTTTCTCCTGAAGTGATGTATTTTGATTTTCAGACGACCTCCCTGACTTAGAAGGTCGTCTGAAAACTTATTTTTCTGTTCCTAAGCGTTCCAAACGGTAGCTGCCGTTCAATACATTTTGCCACCAGGTTTTATTGTCCAAATACCATTGCACCGTTTTGCGGATGCCGGATTCGAACGTTTCCTGCGGTTTCCAGCCCAGTTCCCTACCGATTTTGGCGGCGTCGATGGCGTAGCGCACGTCATGGCCGGGGCGGTCTTGCACGAAGGTAATCAAATCTTCGTAACGCGCCACGCCGGCTGGTTTTTCGGGAACGAGTTCTTCCAGCAGGGCGCAGATGGTTTTAACCACCTCGATATTGGCCTTTTCATTGTGTCCGCCGATATTGTAGGTTTCGCCGACGACGCCTTCGGTAACAACCTGATACAGCGCGCGGGCGTGGTCTTCGACAAACAGCCAGTCGCGGATTTGCATCCCATCGCCGTACACGGGCAGCGGTTTGCCGTCGAGCGCGTTCAGAATCATTAACGGAATGAGTTTTTCGGGGAAGTGATACGGACCGTAGTTGTTCGAACAGTTGGTTACGATGGTCGGCAGACCGTAGGTGCGCAGCCATGCACGCACGAGATGGTCGCTGGATGCCTTGGATGCGGAATAGGGGCTGGACGGTGCATAGGGTGTGGTTTCGGTAAACAAATCGTCCGTACCGTGCAAGTCGCCATAAACTTCATCGGTGGAAATATGGTGGAAACGGAAGGCTTCGCGTTTTTCAGACGACATCTGTTGCCAATAGGCGCGCGCAGCTTCAAGCAGGTTGAACGTGCCGACGATGTTGGTTTGGATAAATTCGCCTGCTGAATCGATAGAGCGGTCAACATGACTTTCCGCTGCCAAGTGCATCACGGCATCGGGCTGGTGTTGTGCAAACACGCGGTCAAGTTCGGCACGATCACAAATGTCCACTTTCTCAAAAGCGTAACGGGGACTGTCGGCTACATCGGTCAGAGATTCGAGATTGCCCGCGTAAGTTAATTTGTCGAGGTTGATGACGGAATCTTGGGTATTTTGGATGATGTGGCGGACAACTGCCGAGCCGATAAAGCCCGCACCGCCGGTAACGAGGATTTTTTTCATGGGATGGGTCTGAGATACAGTACAGCTTTGAATTATAACTGTATATATATTTTTTGTATCTTGGGTGTCAATTAATATCACGGCATTATTTTGATATTTCGGTATATCATTTCATTTAACTCTAAGAATATCATGAAGATATTTTCTATGATTATTTTGGTGTACCTTAAACGCTTTACTATAATTTAATTTCAGCAGCATGAATCCCAACAGTCCAGCCATCTTAAATCCGTAATTAGGTCTTCCCCTTAAAAGACAATCGAATTTTGCATCGTCTCTGAATGAAAGTTTGTATAAAATGCTATTGGCAATATTGAAAAAGAAATTATTAAAATAAATTTTGTCTGTCAAAACCCTTTTATTAATCTACTACAATAAAATCATTATGAAACACACACCTATACCTTATGAACGTCAGGAAATCATTCGGCGTGAACGTGAGTTAGCTAAATATGCCAATACTATGGATAGTTTGTTTTGCATTCCTTTTACCAAACAAGGAATCGGCGTTGATGCCATATTGTCGCTGATTCCTTTTGTCGGGGATATTGCCGGGCTTTTGTTGACGATGAAGGCTTTTCGAATGGGGAGGGAGTTGGGCGTGCCAGAACATAAAATGCGTCCTGCCGTATATCTTGCTTTTGCCGATATGGTGCTTGGCATGATTCCTGTTGTCGGTACGCTTATCGATATTTTCTTGCAACCAAGCCGCCGTACTTTGAAAGTCATCAATGAACATGTGCGCAGTGAGTATGGCATCGACTACGACATACATTTGGAGCGTCCGTTTATGCACGCGGCTTTGGAGAAGAAACAACAAAAATCAGACTTTTGGCGCAAACCTGTTGCGGCTTGGTTTTATCTGCATATGCCTGATTTTTTTGGTTTGATTGTGTTGGTTTTGATGGGTTGGATAACGGTTGCAGTAAGTAAATGGGCATGGAGCGGTATGGCTTATCTGTTTCACGCTGTTGCCGGTTGGTTTTGAATGTTTGTGATTTGAATGGAGATATATAGCAGGTTAAGTTTAAATCAATATTGCGTTGCAATGTCTCAGTATAGAGAGAATGGCTCTCTAAGTATGAGCGTACCAAGTTGACT
This sequence comes from Neisseria sp. HMSC03D10, assembly GCF_001807625.1. Classification (NCBI taxonomy): domain Bacteria; kingdom Pseudomonadati; phylum Pseudomonadota; class Betaproteobacteria; order Neisseriales; family Neisseriaceae; genus Neisseria; species Neisseria sp. HMSC03D10. The sequence goes on along the minus strand of NZ_KV789571.1, from coordinate 5,845 downwards.
GGTTTCGTACGGTCTATACTATCCGCGATTTTGTCCTAATTTAAATTTAACCCGCTATATCTAAAACCTACGTTTAGGTTTTACTTCCTAAATGTGCAGACAATACAAAGTGCAAACTTAATTGATGTCCAAACGTTCCATACGGTAGCGCATGGAGCGGAAGCTGATGCCTAAAAGCTTGGCTGCCTGAGTGCGGTTGTAACGGGTTTGCTGCAACGCTTGTTCGATAATGCCGCGCTCGATTTGGTCAAGGTAATCTTGAATCTGCATGGTGCGCGGGTCAAACGGCGGAAGCGGCTGGTGATCCAAAGTTTCGCCTTTTCGTGTTTCTGAATCGGCGATGTCGTCAAGGCTGAGGTTTGGATGGTCGTTTTTGGGCGTCGTCGTGTTTTGGATTTGCAAATCATCCAGCTGGATAACTTGTCCGACAGTCAGGGCGACGGCGCGTTCGAGGATGTTTTCGAGTTCGCGGAAGTTACCGGGATAGCTGTAATGCAGCAGGGCTTCTTGCGCTTTGGGACTGAGTTTGTAGGTTTGCGTACCGTGGCGGTGTTTGTAGAGCAGGTACAGAATCAGCGCGCCCAAGTCTTCACGCATTTCGCGCAGGGGCGGCATGTGCAGGGTAACGACGTTGAGGCGGTAATATAAGTCTTGACGGAATGCGCCGCTATCAACAAGGGCTTCAAGGTTTTTATGGGTGGCGCAGATGATGCGGACATCGACGAAAGTTTCGCGGGCATCACCGATGCGGCGCACGGCTTTTTCTTGGATGGCGCGCAGGAGTTTGACTTGCATGGCTAGCGGCAAGTCGGCAACTTCGTCAAGGAATAGCGTGCCGCCGTCGGCGTGTTGGAAGAAGCCGAGACGGTCTTGGTCGGCGCCGGTAAAGCTGCCTTTTTTGTAGCCGAAGAATTCGCTTTCCATCAGATTTTCAGGAATCGCGCCACAGTTGACTGCGATAAAAGGCTTGTCGGCGCGATCGGACAATTCGTGGATGGTACGCGCAGCCTGTTCTTTACCGGTACCCGATTCGCCGGAAATATAAACGGGCACGCCGCTGCGGGCGAGGCGGCGGATCAGGTGGCGGACTTCGACCATTTGGGGCGAACTGCCGAGCAGCCGCGGCATATCTTCTTCGCCGCCCAATTCTGGAACGTCTTCGTTTGCACGCATGGCGATTTCGCCGGTGGCAAAGCGTTCTTTCATGGAACGCAGGCTTTCGGGCACGGAGACAGAACCGCTCAAGTCGCGTTTGGGCGGTTTGGGCGGGGTTTTAGGCTTGTTGAATGCGGCTGCGACAGGCGCGGACGGTTTTTCGGTTGGCGGCTGGGCAATTTCGTCCGTGCTGTTGGAAACAGAAACGGCAGATTTAACCAACGAGCGAAGTTGGGAAAGGGTAATCGGCTTTTGCAGGTAGTCGAACGCGCCCGCATTAAGCGCTTCAACCGCTTGGTCGGCATTACCGAAAGCGGTAATGACGGCGACAGGGGTGTCGAGCATGAGTTCGTCTATGTATTGGACGACTTCGAGACCTGAGCCGTCGGGCATCCGCATATCGGTCAAGACGAGGGAATAGTCGTTGTTGTCGAGCTTGTCTTTGGCATCTTCTACGCCGACGGCGGTCTGCACGCGCAGTCCCATCTTCATCAGCGTCATTTCCATCAAGTCACGGATGTCGGCCTCGTCGTCGACGACCAATACTGGGTCTTGCAGCTTACTCATTGTGTTCTCTCGGTAAAATCAGTTCGAATCCGTTCATTTCGGGGTGGTAATGGAGTTGGCCCATATTGGCGTGCGCCAATTCGCGGGCAACGTACAACCCCAATCCTGTACCTTGTTTTTCAGTGGTGTAGAACGGCTCGAAGAGATGGTTGCGGACTTCGGGCGAAATGCCTTTGCCGTTATCGGCAACGACGATGGAAATATGCATCCTGCCGCTGGGGCGGATCAGGACGGTAATCGCATTCTCGTCCTGACGGCTGTGCCGCCATGCGTTATTGCAGAGGTTCCACATGATTTGTTGGATGTGCATCACATCAGCGAGGACGGTAAGGTTGTTGCCGTCCATGTTCATGCGCAGGCAGCCGATAGCGTCGGAATTGTTGAGCGTGAACTCTTGTTTGAAGTCGAGCCAGAATTTCATCAGGTTGATCGGCTCGCGGCTGATGTTGTCGCGCTTGTTGAGCAGGGAGATGTCTTCCAACATTTTGTCGATGCGCTGGATGTTGCTGTCGATAATGCCGCAAAGCTTGGCTTTAACGGGATCGGGTTCGGTATCGTCATCACTTTCTTGCAGCAAATCGCTGGCATGACGGATGGCGGACATCGGATTGCGGATTTCGTGGGCGAGGTTCGCGGTAAGCTGTCCGAGCGAGGTGAGCTTGGTGGACATGGCCTCTGCCGCGACTTCGCGCAGCGAACGGACATACAGCATGAGCAGTTCCGTCTGTTCCTGAATCAGCGGGACGGCGCGGACGTGCATGGCGTGTTGGAAGATGTGGATATCGGTTTCAAACGGTTTGTCGGGATGATATTGCCAGCGTGTAACCAATTCGCCGAACACGACTTCCTGCTGGTCAACCACCAAACCGGGGAAATAGGTTTTTGCCTGTTTGTTGAAAAGCCAGACGCGCTGGGTGCTGTCGATAACGATAACGGCTTCCTGCACGCGGTTGAGAACGAGGCGGTTCAACCCGCTGATGCGGCGGTAGGCAAGCTGATGGCGGCTGGCGGATTCGGTCGCCTGCTCCAGATAGCGGGCGGCGAACGAAGTCAGCATGGCAACAAGGTAACACGCGCCGCAGAGCAGGACCGTAGTAATCAGGGGTTGTGTATCCCAATCAAACGGATGCAGGCGGATGCTGCCGTCAAGCAGCAGATTGAAGAAGAACAGCATAGACGCGTAGCCTGCGTACAGCATGGGGTAATGCCCGTAGCTGAGGAGGCAGGACGTCGCGACGAAAGGAAGGACAAGGATGCCGAAGCCCGAATCGACTCCGCCGGCGATATACACCAGTATCATCATCATCGAAATATCGACGACTGCACTGGCATTGGGCAAATCCAAAGTCTGCCATTGCCAGTCCGGACGGGCGACGGATAACAAGATGAGGAAAGAATACAGCGCTGCCCAGCTGTAAAATTCGACGGGGGGGAATGACATGCCGATATGGGTGCCATTGCTGTAAACGCCGAAAGCATGCATAACCAACAGCGGCAGCACGATGGCAATGCGGGCAATATTGATTAAACCGGGTATCCGCTCGCTCAGGTTTCCCAGTTCCTGAAAGCCGGACTTACTCATATCCGCAACCCTTTTTGTTTATTTTTATCATTATTAGTACCTGTTTTTGAAATCGTTCTGCGACATTGCCGCAGATGGTCGTAAATATTTTTTTAATTTTGTCAGCATAACATAAAACGACCGTGTTTTCTAGGTTTTCAATGTGTTACCGCGCCTTTTGTTGTTTATGCGAAGGCAGCGGACAAGGTTTTCAGACGACCTGAGATGTCCAAAACCTTCCCTTTTTTGCCGCGCTTGCCGTCGATATCGCAAATGCGCAATTTTTCCTGATGCGCCGCACCGCGCTTACCGACGGTTTCGACGATAAATTCCGCAGCCGTGGTCACGAGGACGTGTTCCAGCGATGCGCCGTCGGTCAGTGACATCAACTGTAAACCCCGCCCTTTGGGCATGACTTTGAGTTCGCCGATGGAAAACGCCAAGAGGCGGTGGTCGCTGCTGGCCAGTACGATTTTACAGTCGGGATTGATGAGCGAGGAAGCATAGACGGCAATCGGCGGCAGGACGGTTTCGCCACTGTCCACAGTCATCACCACTTTGCCCGCTTTCACGCGCCCGACCATGTCGCCCAGCTTGGCGATGAAGCCGTAACCGCCGCTGCCTGAGAGCAGGTAGTGCTGTTCGGGCTGGCCGGTGAGCATGGCGACGGGTTTCGCGCCGTTTTGCAGCTCGATTAACGATGAAACCGGCACGCCGTCGCCGCGTCCGCCTGGGATTTCGGCGGCATCGAGCGTGTAGGTTCTGCCCAATGAATCCAGGATGACGACGGGCAAAACGGTGCGGCCTTCAAGGGTTTGTTTGAGGCGGTCGCCTTCTTTGAAGGCGGTTTGGCTCAAATCAAGGTTGTGCCCGGCACGGCTGCGTATCCAGCCTTTTTCCGACAGAATCAGCGTAATGGGTTCGTCGGCGGTGGTTTGCGTCAGCACGGCGCGTCCGGCTTCTTCCACCAGCGTGCGGCGCGCGTCGCCGAACTGTTTCATGTCCGCTTGCATCTCTTTGATAATCAGCTTGCGTTTTTCGTTTTCGTCACCCAAAAGGATATTCAGACGGCCTTGTTCTTCACGCAACTCGTTCAATTCTTTTTCGAGTTTGAAACCTTCCAAACGTGCCAACTGACGCAGGCGGATTTCCAAAATGTCTTCGGCTTGGATTTCGGTCAGCCCGAACGCCGCCATCAAATCGGTTTTCGGGTCGTCTGATTCGCGGATGACTTTAATCACTTCGTCGATGTGCAGAAAGACTTTCAGACGACCTTCAAGGATGTGCAGCCGTTTTTCCACTTGGTTCAAACGGAATTTCAGACGACGTGTTACGGTAACGACGCGGAAATCCAACCATTCCTGCAAAATCGTTTTCAGGTTTTTCTGCGCGGGACGGTTGTCCAGCCCCATCATCACCAAGTTCATGGACACATTGCCTTCCAGTGAAGTTTGCGCCATCAGCGTGTTGATGAAGGTATCGGTATCGATGCGGCTGGATTTCGGTTCGAACACCAGACGCACGGGATGTTCACCGTCAGACTCGTCGCGCACGCGGTCGATTAAATCCAGCATTAGCTTTTTGGTGTTGAGCTGGTCTTGGTTGAGCTGTTTTTTGCCTGCTTTCGGTTTCGGGTTGGTCTGTTCTTCGATTTCGGCAAGGATTTTGGCGGAGTTGGCGTTCGGCGGCAGCTCGGTCACAATCACGCGCCATTGCCCGCGCGCCAGCTTCTCGATTTCGTAACGCGCACGCACACGCACGCTGCCTTTGCCGGTTTCGTAAATCCGGCGCAATTCGTCCGCCGGCGTGATGATTTGACCGCCGCCGGCAAAATCGGGCGCGGGGACGTACTGCATCAGGTCGGCGGTTTCCAGCGTCGGTTTCTTCAACAGAGCAATCGCCGCCTGCGTGACTTCGTTCAAATTGTGCGACGGAATTTCGGTCGCCATGCCTACCGCGATGCCCGACGCGCCGTTGAGCAACACCATAGGCAGACGGGCGGGCAGGTGCAGCGGTTCGTCAAACGCGCCGTCGTAGTTCGGCACGAAATCCACCGTCCCCTGATTGATTTCGGACAACAGCAATTCCGCAATCGGCGTCAGCCGCGCTTCGGTGTAACGCATCGCCGCCGCCCCGTCGCCGTCGCGCGAACCGAAGTTACCGATGCCGTCGATTAAGGGGTAGCGTAAGGTAAAATCCTGCGCCATCCGCACCATCGCCTCATAGGCGGAACTGTCGCCGTGCGGGTGGTATTTACCCAAAATCTCGCCGACCACGCGCGCCGATTTCACCGGCTTCGCCCCCGCCGTCAAACCCATATCGCGCATGGCAAACAAAATGCGCCGCTGTACGGGCTTCTGGCCGTCTGAAACTTCAGGCAGCGCGCGGCCTTTGACCACGCTCATGGCGTATTCGAGATAGGCGCGTTCGGCGTACTGACCTAATAGCAGGTAGTCTTCGCCGACGGGGGATGGGACGGAAACGTGTTCGTTCATAAGGAAGCTGGAAATAAAGGTAAAGGGCGATATTGTAAAGTATAGTGGATTAACTTTAAACCAGTAC
>NZ_KV789570.1:0-661 GCF_001807625.1 Neisseria sp. HMSC03D10 | reverse complement strand
TGATAAAAATTATTACTTGCATTGATATTATTTCTAATATTTTTTCACTGCAAACACATTTACACACTAATTGTTTGTTTTATTTTTCAGAAGCAGTCAGATATCTTTTGTCTGCCGTACCAAATACAATACTTCTATTTTCTTTACTGCCAATTAGTTTGCTTTGGAAAAATATGCCGGAATATTTAGTGTTTGCTTGAATACTCCTTAACCCCCATTGATTGATAAAGTTATGGGTTTGCCCCAGTAAAATTGAATCCCGAATAATCTGATTAACTTCCGAAACAGGCATCCCTAATTTTAAAAAATGCTGCCGGATTTGTGCTGTTGTAGCCATACCATATACCTTTAAAATTAAATACTATCGACTATCTGATAAGAAAGATGCTGGAAATATCATTAATGCATTTGTCTGTTGGATGCTGAAATAATATTCCTGCACCTTTCCCCTCCCTTATAATCAAATGTCTATCACTCCCGATCAAACGGTTGTCTTCATCTACTGCTACTTGATTTACTACCGTATACCTGGGGAAATTCTTTCTTGTTCCGTCGTTAAAGCATACGCTGACCGGGCTTAGGATATGAGATGAAACATAGGGTTTCGGCAAATCATCAGGATAACGGTCGTCAGGAAACAGCGAACGGTAATGCTTTAAAT
>NZ_KV789569.1:6759-21633 GCF_001807625.1 Neisseria sp. HMSC03D10 | reverse complement strand
ATGAGTGTCCAAGATTTGGGGGCCAGTTCAAGTTTCAGACGACCTTCTTTGTTGTCAATATGGCGAAGTAGAAACAGAATACCTCGTTTTATCTCAATCCGTTATGTTCGGAATGAAGCTGCATCCTTCTGTCCGCTTCGGCTGACAAAACGCCTTTGACCGTACGGAAGTGGGAGGCGGCTTTTTCCATATCCGTGCCATTCGGCAGTTTGATTGCGATGCCATTGAAGTTTCTATATTCATAAACAATCTTTGCCCCATATTCGCGGACTGCGTTCATAAGCCTTTCCGAACCGGTTTCGGGGTCATAAAAAATAATCAGGGTATTCGTAGCTTCTGTCGTTTCTAAAAGTGAAGATGATGAATGCGGCTGCCTCTCGGGATGCAGTATGCTGGTTGACGTACAGGCAGCAAGCGTAAAGGCAGGCAAAACGACATAAATCAAATCGCGTTTTTTCATAATATTTCAGATTTTTGATGAGGCATTATTTCGACAATATATCCAAAGTCAGGACAACTGAAGAATATTACAGGACACGTCGTCTGAAAACACAAAACCTATTTTCAGACGACCTTTCCCTTTAGGAAGAATGGGGGGATAGGCAGTAAAGTTTGCCTTCTGCACAATCCGACGAACTAGCCTGCCAATTGTGGGAAAATGGATTTCAATCCGGCAACGATGATTTCTACGGAGACGGCGGCAAGCATCATGCCCATGATGCGGTTGAGGATGGTCAGCCCTGTCGTGCCCAGTTTTTTGCTGATTCGTCCGGCGACAACGAGGATGGCGTAGCAAATCAGGCTGACAAGGAAGCCTGCGGCGAGAATCAAAGCAATATCGCTGTAATTTTTGGCGGCTGAGGCGTAGATGATGACGGTGGAGATACCGCCGGGACCGATGGTGATGGGGATGGCGACGGGAACGACGGCGATGGCTTTGGCGTTTTTCTGGATATGTTGTACGACGCCTTCTTCTTTGTCTCCGCCGATATTTTGTTTGGCGGGGTTGTCGTTGCCGTTCATCATGGAAATAGCGATGAGCAAGACCAAAATACCGCCGCCGACTTGGAAAGAGCCGACGCTGATGCCTAAGATTTTCAACAACATCCCGCCCGTTAAGGTGAAGACGGTAATGACGATGAAGACGGCGAGTGCGGCGGTGCGGGCGATGCGGCGCTTTTCTTTGGTGCTGTGATCCTGTGTCAAATCGAGGTAAATCGAAAGCGCGCTGAACGGGTTAATCAATACAAGGAAGGCAACCAAAAGTTTGCCGATTTCTACACCTAATTCCATTTTTCATTCCCTTATTTGTTTTTTGTAGAGACGTTTACGTCCGCTTTATCGTTGAATTCGTAGTGGCGTTTGGTTTTATGTTCGCTGGAAATACCCATTAGTAGCGCAAGTACGGTCATGATGGAAAGCGTTGCAGTACCGCCGTAGCTGACCAACGGCAGAGGGACGCCGACAACGGGCAAAATGCCGCTCACCATGCCCATGTTCACAAAGGCGTAGCAGAAAAAAGTCATGGTTAATGCGCCGGCGAGCGTGCGGCTGTAAAGCGATTGGGCTTTGGCGGCAATCAGCAGTCCGCGCGTCAGAATAACGAAATAAACCAGCAGCAGCAAGATGTTGCCGATCAAACCGAATTCTTCGCCATACACGGCAAAAATGAAGTCGGTCGTGGACTCGGGAATGTAATCCAAATGCGTTTGTGTGCCGTTGAGCCAGCCTTTTCCCCAAACGCCGCCCGAACCGATGGCAATCATGGCCTGGATGATGTGGTAGCCTGCGCCCAAAGGGTCCTGCGTCGGGTCAAACAGCGTCAGAACGCGGGTTTTCTGATAGTCGTGCATCCCGTAGTTCCACAAAAGCGGCAATGCGGCAACAAAGGCAATGATGGCGGCAAAGATGACTTTCCACGGCAGGCCTGCGAAAAAGACGATGAAAATACCCGATGCCATAATCAAAACTGCCGTACCCAAGTCGGGCTGTTTCAAAATCAGCGCAACGGGGATGAGGATTAAAAGCATGGCGATGATGTAGTGAAACCATTTCAGACGACCTTCGTGCCGTTGGAAGTACCAAGCGACGGTCATGGGCAGGACGATTTTCATGATTTCGGACGGCTGGATGCGCGTGAACCCCAGTTCCAACCAGCGTGTAGAGCCATTGACGGTCACGCCTGCGACTTCGACGGCGACAAGCAGCAACACGCCAATCAGGTACATCGGCAGCGCAACCTTTGCGGCATCACGCGGCTTGAACGAGGCGACAAACCACAGCAGGGCGAAGCCGAAAACCGTATGCAGGGTTTTGTGTTCAAGCTGGCCGAAATCCTGCCCGTCCGCTGAATAGAGCAAAAACAGGCTCATGATGTAGATGGCGAGCATGGGGAAAAACAGCCACGGGTCTATCGGAGCAGATACGGTGCGCTTGATTTTTGCCCACATTCCGACCGTTTCATTCATGATTTGCTTCCTCCTGTTTCAGACCGTAGGCTTTTTGGAATATGGTCGGCGGTTGGGGTTGTGTGCGGTGTTGTTGCGGTTCGGGCATTCCGCCTGCGTCGGGGTCGTCTGAAAACTGCTGCGGCTTGACGTTGAGCATATAAAAATCGGTCAGGCTGCGGGCAAGCGGTGCGGCGTAGGCACCCCAGCCGCCGTTTTCCAGAATCACGGCAATGGCGATTTCAGGTTTTTCCAAGGGAGCGAACGAAATAAACCACGCATGGTCGCGGTGTTGCTCGCGCAAGGCTGCGGCGTTGTAACGACCGCCCTGCTTGATTTGCACAACCTGCGCCGTGCCCGTTTTGCCGCCCATGCTGTAAGCCAAACCGCCGCCGATGCGGTGTGCCGTACCGCCCGGTTTCAAGACTTTCTCCATTGCCTGTTTGACGTATTCGAAGTTGTCTTGTTTGAACGGGATTTTGTATTCGGGATTGGGATTGATACGCGTGATTTTGCGTTTGTCGAAATCCAACAATTCTTTCACCAAATGCGGTTGATAAACCACGCCGTTATTGGCGAGCGAAGCGGTGGCATGTGCCATTTGCAGCGGGGTGTAGGCGTTGTAACCCTGCCCGATGCTGACCGAGACCATCTCGCCTGCACGCCATTCTTTGGCGGTAGGATCGGACGATTTGGCAAAGCGTTTCGCCTTCCATTCGCGGCTGGGCAAAACGCCCGTATATTCGCTGGGCAGGTCGATGCCGGTTTTTTTACCGAACCCGAATTGCGCTAAATACGGCGACGCTTTGTCTATGCCCATTTCGTAGCCCAAGCGGTAGAAAAAGGTATCGGACGACACCTGTATCGCCTTGCTCAAATTCGCCGAGCCGTGTCCGCTGCGTACGGAATCTCGGAAAACGTGACGGCTGCCGGGAATGCTCCATGCACCGGGCGCGGGAACGACCGTTGTTTGGGTAATTTTGCCGCTTTCCAGCAAAGCCATGCCCATAAATGGCTTAAACGTCGAGCCCGGCGGATACAGACCTTGCGTTACGCGGTTGACCAACGGCTTTTTCCAGTCGTCATTCAAGGCTTTCCAAGTTTCGCTGTCGATGCCGTCGATAAAGAGGTTGGGATCGAAAGATGGTTTGGAAACGAAAGCCAATACCGTACCGTCTTGCGGATTGATGGCAACAATCGCCCCGCGCCTGTCTCCCAATATTTTGTCCGCCTCTTGTTGCATGCGGATGTCCATGCCCAAGCGCAAAGTTTGCCCCATGCGCGACGGCACGTTTTTCAAGACGCGAACAATATTGCCGTAAGCGTCTTTTTCCACTTCTTGATAGCCGGGCGCGCCATGAAGCTGCGGTTCGTAATATTTTTCCAGCCCCGATTTGCCGATGTGCGTGCTGCCGCGATAGAGTGCAGTCAAGCCCTCTTCTTCCAAAATTTCCTGATCTTTGTCGCTGATGCGGCCGATGTAACCTAAAAAGTGTGAAGTCAGCTTGCCATAAGGATACTCGCGGAAAGTGCGCGAATTGACTTCTACACCTTTAAATTCATTAAGATGCACGGACAATTTCGCCGCTTCTTCATCTGTCAGGCGCAGCTTGAGCGGGATGTTTTCAAATTTGCGGTAGCTTTCGCGGTATTTGTGGAAACGCTTCAAATCAGTAGGCGTAATATCGACATACTTCCGCAGGGCTTCGATGACATCCTCCATCTTGCCCTCAATGCGGCTGGGGATGACTTCCAGAGAGAACACGGGATAGTTTTTTGCCAGCGGTACGCCGTTGACATCTACGATTTCGCCGCGGACAGGCGGGGTCGGAATTAATGTGATGCGGTTGCTGGATGCCTGTCCGGAAAAATCGTCATGCCGGAACACCTGCAAATAAACAAACCGAGCCACCAATGCGGCAAACAGAACCACAATCAGGATAAACGCTACCAGCAGACGCAATAAAGAATCGGCTTGCGCCGCCTTTGCAGTCTGTGTTTTACCGCTACCGCCATTTTTCAGACGACGTTTCATAGTATTCAGTATAGACATGGTTTCACGTTATCTGTTGGCGCGATAGAAATTGGTCAGCATCAGCATCAACTGGCTCAAGAAAGGCCAAAGCAGCGCGCCTGCCAAAGGCGCGATGAAACTTTGCCAAGTAATGATTTGGTTGTTGAGGAACAGGCGCGCCGCCACCAAGACCGCCTGATGGCAGAACAATGCTGCCAATACCGCCCCGATCTGCATGATGTGGCCGTAGAGCATGATTTGACGGCGCGTGTTCAAGACGAAATACACCATGACCGTATAAGACAATGCGTGCAGCCCCAAAGTCGCTGCCGTTGCGGCATCGACTATCAAGCCGAGCAAAAATGCAATGCCCATGCCGACGCGTTGGGGATGGTGCATAGACCAATAAAGCAGCATCAGCGCAGTCAGTTCGGGCAGCCAAAAAAACACATCAAAGGGGAAAGGCATGAAATCGACAAGCATGGTTACGGCAAAACTTGCCGCAATCACGCCGACGGGCATGGCACGGTAGGAATCGTCAAAATCGTTCATGAATGATTTATTGAGAAGAATGGGAAGAAGACAGAACCAAAACAAAGCGGTTGCGGCGCAAGGCGGCAAACGGGGTCAGTTCTGTGTCGTAATAAGGCGTACCTGAAGCGCGGACGACTTTATCCACGTGCGCCACGGGAATGCCTGCCGGATAAATGCCGTCCAAACCGGAAGTAATCAAAACATCCTGCGGCTTCAAATCCGATCCTGTCGGGAAATAGCGCAAATCCAAGCCCACGCCGTTGCCGTAGGCGAGATTGCGTTCGCCCGTCCGCTCAACGGCAACAGGGACGATACTTTGTGCAGCCGCTATCAGCTCGACTTCCGCACTGTTTGCGTGAACCAATGTAATCCGCCCGATTAAGCCGTTTTGATCGATAACGGCATCGCCTGCCGCAACCCCTTCGCCACTGCCTTTATTGATAATCAAACGTTCGGACAATGGGTCTTTGCCACTGGACAACACTTCCGCACCAATGACATTACTTACGCCTTTTTGCTGCAAACTGTATAGCTTTTTCAGCTCCTGCAATTCGCTCAGGTTGACCTTGTCACGTTGAAGCTGGATTTTCAGACGACCGTTTTCCTCCAAAAGGAGACGGTTTTGCTCCAATAGCTCGGTTTGCGATTGAGATTGGTTGGAAATATATTGATAAAAACGAACCGGCTGGTTTGCCAACCATTGCACCGGATAAAGAATCTCTGCCGCAGCAGTACGCACGGGTTGCATCAGGTCGAAACGACCGTCCGCCAACATAATGCCGGCACCCAGCAAAAGATACGCAATAAAACGAGGCAACAGCTTTTGGCCCTTTGCCTCGTCAAACCGTAAAGAAGAATGTTCCATTTCAGCCTGCCTTAGGGGTTATCCACAAAAACGGCATTCCATTTGCCGATATAATCCAAGGCTTTGCCTGCGCCATAAGCCACACAGTTCAAAGGCTGGTCGGCAATACCGACAGGCAGCCCCGTCGCATCCGCCAAAACCGTATCCATGCCGTGCAACAGCGCGCCGCCGCCCGTCAACATAATACCCCTGTCGGCAATATCACCAGCCAACTCAGGCGGAGCCTGTTCCAAAGCAAGGCGCACGGCGCGGATAATCTGATTAACCGTTTCGCTCAAAGCCTCGCGCACCTCTTCCGAAGTAATGGCAATCGATTTGGGCGTACCTTCCGCCAAATCACGTCCTTTAATCCGCATAGCGGTTTCAGTTGGAAAGCCAGAGGCGGAACCGATTGTTTTCTTCAATTCCTCAGCCGTCACTTCACCAATCAACACACCGCGATGACGGCGCAGATAATGCACGATGCTCTTATCAAACTCATCGCCTGCCGCACGTACGGAGGCGGAATAAGCCATACCGCCCAACGACAAAATGCCGATTTCCGTTGTGCCGCCGCCGATATCCACCACCATCGAACCGGCAGTATCTTCAATCGGCAAACCCGCACCCAAAGCAGCCGCCATAGGCTCCTCAATCAAATGTACGGAAGATGCACCTGCGGCAAATGCAGAATCCAAAATTGCCTTGCGTTCCACTTGAGTTGCCCCGCCCGGCACGCAAATCACTACGCGCGGCGGCACAACCGAATTACCTTGTATTGCTTTTTTAATCAACATACCCAGCATACGCTCGGCAATCGTAAAATCAGCAATCACCCCGTCCCGCATAGGACGGACGATTTCAATATTGCGCGGCGCGCGCCCCTGCATTTTCTTGGCTTCCGTACCCACGGCGACAATCTTGCTTTTACCGCCCGTACCCGATTGAACCGCCACCACAGACGGCTCGTCCAAAACAATGCCTTTACCACGCACATAAATCAACGTGTTCGCCGTACCCAAGTCAATGGCGATATCGTTTGAGAAAAAACGGGATAAAAAACGAAACATAAAATACCTGAATATCGGCCCAGCACCGATTTTATTTAATTGTTATTCAAAATATTAAAAACATGGAAACAACGCCTTTTCAGACGACCTCCCCACTCCCCGTAATGAAACGTATGGCGAAATCACACGCCGTTTGAGTAGTTTTCGGTTATAATTCTTCGTTTCATCGAAGAAGAACGCAATGATACCCCAATAAAGGGGCGTTTGCTATCAGACAAGGATTTTTTATGGCTTTAAGCTTAACCGATGTGGAAAAAATCGCCAAACTCTCACGCCTTTCGCTGACCGAGGAAGAAAAAGGCAAAACCCTCTCAGAATTAAACGACATTTTCGCTATGGTCGAAAAGATGCAGAGCGTGAATACCGACGGTATCGAGCCGATGGCACACCCCCACGAAGCCGCCCTACGCCTGCGTGAGGATAAAGTTACCGAAACCGACCATGCCGCCGAATATCAAGCCGTTGCACCTGAAGTGCGTAACCGCCTGTATATCGTGCCTCAGGTAATTGAAGAATAATTTTTCAGACGACCTACTAAAAAATAGTACGCAGTGGAAACTCGAGTAATAACTGCTAATTTTTATATTGGCAGTCTACACTTGGTGCATTCATATACCCCACTTGCACTACAAATTAGGAGAATTACGTTTTGGAACTTATTACAACTCCGAAAAAATTAAGTGATAAATTTATCAAACTAACTGAGAAATATACAAAAATTGCTTTTGCAATAGCTTGGGCTTCAGCAGATCATCCTGCTTTCAACGCTCTGTTGAAACACAGAAATAAAATCCAACATTCAACTATCGGCTTACATTTCTACCAAACAGATCCTAAAGTTTTAGAGGAATTTAAAGGGCATGAAAACATTGGATTTATCAAACAGACTGATGGCGTATTTCATCCCAAGCTATATTTATTTTGGAACGCATCGAACGATTGGGCATTACTTTCAGGTAGTGCAAACTTTACTAAAGGCGCATTTGCTGGTAGCAATCAAGAGACCATGATCTTAATACAGGGAGGGTCTGATGACGTCTTCAAAGATCTAATTCATTTTTTAAAAGATGAGTGTTTTAATAAAGCAGAAAAAATTAGTAATGATGAAATTGATCGCTATCGAGTACTTCATCAAGAACGAAAAACTCAAATCAATACATTATCTAACCATTATACAGATACTCAGAAAAAAAACAGTGGAATGAAACAAAATATTCTATCCACTAAAATATTGACGTATTCTTGGGATGATTATTTCAAAACAATCCAACAAGATGAAAATCATCAATTTGAAGATCGATTAGCGCTGCTAGATTATTCAAAACAAAATTTTCAGGATAATTCTAGCTTTCTTGCTATTGAATTAGAAGATCGAAAACTTATTTCAGGTCTACCTAATATTGCTAATACAAAAACAGAGCGACTAGACTATGGTTGGTTTGGTAGTACCCATAGTAATGGCAAATTTCGGAGTCTTATTAACAATGGTAATCAAAAAGTTGCCGAAGCTATTGATGAGATCCCTTTAACAGGCAAAGTCAGCAGGGAAGATTTTTTGGAGTATTACCGACTTTTCCAAAAAATTGATTATACGAATCCAATAGGTATTTCTACACGATTATTGGCTATGAAAAGACCTGATTTATTCTTTTGCTTTAATGGAGCGAACAAAAAAGGCATATGTGAAGAATTAGGTTTATCTCAAAATCTAAATGCTGAACGCTATTGGGATGAAATCTTACTACGCATTTACGATACTCTTTGGTTTAATAGTTCCAGACCAAGCGCATCAACTGAGCAGCAAGCATGGTCAGGTAGAGTTGCCTTAATCGACTGCATCTATTACAAACCGAAGAATAAAAAATAATGCTAACACCTGTTCATTTCTCAATTAAATTAACTAGTTATTGACTATTTACCGGATTTATAAAACCATGGCGAAATACACCCTCAAACAAGCCAGCCAACTGCTGCAATCCAAGCAAATCTCCGCCGTCGAACTGGCAACCGAATACCTCGCCGCCATTGCTGCGCAGAACCCGGCTATCAACGGCTACATCACCCTCGACCAAGACAAAACCCTCGAAGAAGCCCGTGCCGCCGACGCGCGTATCGCGCAAGGTACCGCCACCGCGCTTACCGGCGTACCCATCGCCTACAAAGATATTTTCTGTCAAACAGGTTGGCGCAGTGCGTGCAGCTCCAAAATGCTGAACAACTTTGTCTCCCCCTACACTGCCACCGTCGTTCAAAATCTGCTTGACGAAGGCATGGTAACGCTTGGCCGTACCAATATGGACGAGTTTGCCATGGGCTCGACCAATGAGACCTCGTTCTACGGCGCGACTAAAAACCCGTGGAATCCCGAACACGTCCCAGGCGGTTCATCCGGCGGTTCCGCAGCGGTCGTTGCCGCACGCCTTGCTCCTGTCGCACTCGGTTCAGATACCGGCGGCTCTATCCGCCAGCCTGCTTCACACTGTGGCATCACCGGTATCAAACCCACCTACGGCACGGTTTCCCGCTTCGGCATGGTTGCCTACGCATCCAGTTTCGACCAAGCCGGTCCGATGGCACAAACTGCCGAAGACTGCGCGATTTTGCTCAATGCGATGGCGAGCTTTGACGAGCGCGATTCCACCAGTTTGGAACGCAGCAAGGAAGACTACACCCGCGATTTGGACAAACCGCTCAAAGGCATGAAAATCGGCCTGCCCAAGGAATATTTCGGCGAAGGCGCGGATGTCGATGTGCAGGCTGCTTTGCAAAGCGTCATCAACCTTTTAAAAGCACAAGGTGCGGAAACCATTGAAGTTTCCCTGCCGCAAACCGCCCTGTCCATCCCCGCTTACTATGTCCTCGCTTCCGCCGAAGCCAGCACCAATCTTTCCCGCTACGATGGCGTACGCTACGGCCACCGCGCCGCCCAATTCGGCGACCTAGAAGAAATGTACAGCAACACCCGCGCCGAAGGTTTCGGCAGCGAAGTCAAACGCCGCATCATGATCGGTACTTATGTGTTGTCGCACGGCTACTACGATGCCTATTACCTGAAAGCCCAAAAACTGCGCCGCCTCGTTGCCAACGATTTTCAGACGGCCTTCGCGCAATGCGACTTCATCCTTGCTCCGACTGCGCCCACCGCCGCCCCCAAACTCGGCAGCGACATCCATGATCCCGTGCAGATGTACCTTTCCGACATCTACACCATCGCCGTGAATCTGGCCGGATTGCCCGCCCTGACCCTGCCCGCAGGTTTCAGCAGCAGCGGACTGCCCATCGGCGTGCAGTTCATCGGCAACCACTTCTCCGAAGCCAAAATCCTTGGCGCAGCGCATCAAGTACAGTTGGCAAGTGATTGGCACACCCAAACCCCTGATGGAAAAGCATAATGCCGGAGCAGTTTGTTTTTCCAGATTTCAAAACCGTATATAAGGATGCGCCGAAATTTCAAATCCAGCATTTGAAATTCTCCTTACGCAGGTTGTTTACACGGCGACAAGTCAAAGATTTTGAAAACTTTGTCAACGCCTCCGCGCCACGCCGTACCTTTTTTCAAAGGCGGCCGCAAGATGCCTATCCGTTGATACATGCCTTTGTTGACCAACGCTTCAACAGACGGCGCAGGCTACAAGTCATGAAAGAAGACCTGCTGACAGCCGAAAAACTGTTCGGGCAGGAAACGCTCGCCAATATGACGACACGTAAATTCCATGTCGTTCTGGCGCATCTTTCAGACGGCCTGACTTTATGGCTGAACCGGAACGATAATTGCGTGGATGAAGGAATGTGGTCGCTATCCTTGCGCGACAGCGAAGGAAAACGTCTCTACATGGCAACCTTCGCCCTAGTTGACGGCAAACTGCTGGCCGCCTCTATCCAAGGCCCCGCAGGGGAAGAAGCCAAAGACCTTGTACGCAGCCTGACCAAACAACTCCACGGTCTGCGCCCGCAGCAACTGATGGTAACCGCCCTGCAATATTTTTCGACATCGCTCAATTTGGGCGGCGTTGTCGGCATTGCCCAAGAGCATCAGGTCAAACTGCGCTGGCGGCTGAAGAAACGGGTCAAAATGAATTACGACCTGTTTTGGCAGGAGAACGGCGCAACGCTCGGCGACGACGGCTACTGGCATCTGCCGCAAATCCCGCCGCGAAAAGACTTGGCGGAAATCGAAAGCAAAAAGCGTTCGATGTACCGCAAACGTTACCAAATGCTGGATAACATGGCGGTCGAGATGCAGGCTTGCTTTCAGAAGACTTGATTCTGCGTTTTCAGACGACCTTTGCCATTTGAAAAACAAACAGGTCGTCTGAAAACGGCTGACCACTTTACATTATCGACATCAAAAGAAAGAACCCCTTATGACCTGGGAAACAGTAATCGGCTTGGAAATCCACGTCCAGTTAAACACCCAATCTAAAATCTTCAGCGGCGCATCAACCGCATTCGGTGCAGAACCCAATGCGCACGCCAGCGTGGTGGAATGCGCGCTGCCGGGCGTGCTGCCGGTAATGAACCGCGAAGTCGTTGAAAAAGCCATCAAATTGGGCTTGGCTTTGGATGCGGAAATCAATCAGAAAAATGTGTTCGACCGCAAAAACTACTTCTACCCCGACTTGCCCAAAGGCTATCAAATCAGCCAGTTGGATTTACCGATTGTCGAACACGGCAAACTGGAAATCGTGGTCGGCGACGATGTGAAAACCATCAACGTAACCCGTGCGCACATGGAAGAAGACGCGGGCAAATCCGTGCATGAAGGCTTGAACGGTGCAACCGGCATCGACCTGAACCGCGCAGGCACGCCGCTGTTGGAAGTGGTATCCGAACCCGAGATGCGCTCCGCCGCCGAAGCCGTTGCCTACGCCAAAGCCCTACACAGCTTGGTAACCTGGCTGGACATCTGCGACGGCAATATGGCGGAAGGCTCGTTCCGCGTCGATGCCAACGTATCCGTGCGTCCGAAAGGCCAAGCGGAATTCGGCACGCGCCGCGAGATTAAAAACCTCAATTCCTTCCGTTTCTTAGAGCAGGCGATTAATTACGAAGTAGAAGCGCAAATCGAGATTTTAGAAGACGGCGGCAAAGTACAGCAGGCAACCATGCTGTTCGACCCTGAAAAAGGCGAAACCCGCGTGATGCGTTTGAAAGAAGACGCGCATGACTACCGCTACTTCCCCGACCCCGATTTGCTGCCCATCATCATTTCAGACGACCAGTTGCAAAAAGCCAAAGCAGAAATGCCCGAGCTGCCAAAAGAAATGGCGACACGTTTCGTGGCGGACTACGGCGTGTCCGACTACGACGCGCGCCTGCTCACTGCCAGCCGCGTGCAGGCTGCCTATTTTGAAGAAGCCGCCAAAGAGAGCGGACAAGGTAAGCTGACTGCCAACTGGATGAACGGCGAACTCGCCGCCACGCTGAACAAAGAAGGCATGGAACTTGCCGACAGCCCGATTACCGCCCCACGCCTCGCTGCGTTGGTAGGCAAAATCGCCGACGGCACTTTAAGCAGCAAATTGGCGAAAAAAGCCTTTGAAGCCATGTGGGCGGAACCCGAAGCCTCTATCGCTGAAATCATTGAAAAACACGGCTTGCAGCAGATGACCGATACCGGCGCGATTGAAGCGATGGTAGATGAAGTGCTGGCAAACAACGCCAAAGCCGTGGAACAGTTCAAATCCGGTAACGAAAAAGCCCTGAATGCGATTGTGGGACAAGTGATGAAGGCTAGTAAAGGCAAAGCGAATCCCGCGCAGGTGCAGGAATTGATTAAAGCGAAATTGGCTTAAGTAAGATAAAGGCTGGCTGAAAATGATTTATCTGTTTTCAGCCAGTCTTACCAGGTCGTCTGAAAGCAAGGTATAGGTTTTAATTCTATTAAAGCTTGGTTTTCAGACGACCTTCAAGCCATTACAAATCAAGGAATAAGATGAAAATAATATTACCTGCAGTACTATTACTGTTAACAACTTCCTCATTTGCAAAAAATTACGCCGATCAGCCTCAGCCTTTTACTCCTCAAACAGTACAGGATGTATTGCGTTGCAAGGTGTCATTATTGGATTTTTCGTTTTGGACTCCGGAAAATTTTACCGGTTACCCTGGCTCAAATGAGCGCGCGGAAGAAGAAAATGTGGGACGTTTTGTCAATAAGATCGACAATATTACTTACCGTTACCGCTTGCCGTTTAAGGTGCATCTTGCCAATCCCTTAGATGGAAAAGAAGTAGAAGGGCAGTATGTCGCTATTCGCAACAATGCTGTCTATTTGGAAATTGATTGGGCACGATATCCCAAATTGCATTCACTATACCGTCAGAAATATCAGGAAGACCTTTATGAGCTGACGCAACAGCTAAAGGGACAAAATATCACATCCAAAACGACACCTAAAAAACTGGATACATTGGGCTATAGTGTGCCTGCTGTCGAAAAATCGATAACAGACCCCAATAAAAAATTGAAGGTATGGAAATATTTTGGCTTTCCTGCTGTATTTAAAGCAGATGTAATAAGGGGTGATTCAGATAAGGGCTATATCGGCTGCCGTTATCCGTTGTAGACTGTCTTCCGCAAACGGAGGTCGTCTGAAAGCTGATTTTTCAGACGACCTTTTAACTTAATCTATTCAAACCACACCAAGCTATGACCCATACCATTACCCTACCCGACCAAACCACCTTTACCGCCAACGACGGCGAAACCGTTTTAGCCGCTGCCGCCCGTCAAAACCTCAATCTGCCCCATTCATGCAAAAGCGGTGCCTGCGGTCAATGCAAAGCCGAACTGGTCAGTGGCGATATTCAAATGGGCGAACACTCAGAACAGGCCTTATCCGAAGCAGAAAAAGCCCAAGGCAAGATTTTGATGTGCTGCACCACTGCGCAAAGCGACATCAGCATCAACATCCCCGGCTACAACGCCAATGCGTTACCCGTCCGCACCCTGCCCGCCCGTATTGAAAGCATGGTTTTCAAACACGATGTCGCCCTCCTGAAACTTGCCCTGCCCAAAGCCCCACCGTTTGCTTTCTACGCCGGGCAATACATTGATTTACTGCTGCCGGGCAACATCAGCCGCAGCTACTCCATCGCCAATTCGCCCGACCAAGAAGGCATTTTGGAACTGCACATCCGCAGGCGCGAAAACGGCGTCTGCTCGGAAATGATTTTCGGCAGCGAACCCAAAGTCAAAGAAAAAGGCATCGTCCGCATCAAAGGCCCGCTCGGTTCGTTTACCTTGCAGGAAGACAGCAGCAAACCCATCATCCTTTTGGCAACCGGTACAGGCTATGCCCCCATCCGCAGCATCCTGCTCGACCTTATCCGCCAAGACAGCAGCCGCGCCGTCCATTTCTACTGGGGTGCACGGCACCAAGATGATTTGTACGCACTCGAAGAAGCGCAAGAGCTGACAGGTCGTCTGAAAAACGCCCGCTTCACCCCCGTCCTATCAAAAGCCACTGAAAGTTGGCAAGGCGAAAAAGGATACGTCCAAACTGCTACCGCAAAAGATTATCCCGACTTGAGCGGTTACGAAGTTTATGCCTGCGGTTCCGTCGCCATGACCGAAAGTGCGAAATCCGCGTTGACCGCGCAATGCAGCCTGCCTGAGACAACCTTCTATTCGGATGCGTTTTCTCCGGCGCAATAGTCCCAGTTCACCATTTTTTCATCACTTGAGACCTTTATAAAATTTCCATCAAGACATTTAGGGGATTTCTCATGAGCACCTTCTTCCAGCAACCCACACAAGCCATGATTGCCAAACACATCGACCGCTTCCCACTATTGAAATCTGAAGGCGATGTGTTTGAACCTGTTGAAAGCCGCTAACAGGCTAAGTGTGCCTGTTGCCGCCTAAAAGGCGGCCCGGATGCCTGATTATCGGGTATCCGGGGAGGATTAGGGGGTATTTGGGTAGAATCAGTGGATATTTGAAACGAAAACAGCCGAAAAC
>NZ_KV789569.1:0-6739 GCF_001807625.1 Neisseria sp. HMSC03D10 | reverse complement strand
TGTCGGGGGAAAAGGAATTTTGCAAAGGTCTCAACCTGTGGTGTAAACAACGCGACGATTTCCTACACGTAAACGCCGCACCGCCTTGTCCATATTGCAGAAAAAATTACTGATGCCTAAATCCTGTCCTGATGAAAACAAACATGGGCGGATCAATAGCGAACAAAAATGTGCCAAAAAATTTTCAATAGACTAAAACCTTTCTGATCTTGAATAAGAAGTAGGAAAAATCAGAAAAGTTTTCATTTTGAAATAAGTATAAAATTTTAATAACTTATATTATTGTATAGGTTTCAGCGAGCTGATTCTTATCTCCTATCCCGTTATTCCTTAACTCATCCTCCTTTTATCATGTCAATCACCATTCCAGCCTTCGATCCCCTAAGCATCCCTATAGCAGGTACCAATCTGATTGAAGCTTCTGCCGGCACGGGCAAAACCTACGGCATTGCGGCTTTGTTCACGCGTTTGGTCGTGCTTGAGCAGATGCCTGTCGAAAGCATTTTGACCGTTACTTTTACCAAGGCGGCAACGGCGGAATTGAAAACCCGTTTGCGCGCCCGTTTGGACGAAGTATTGCAGGCTTTGGAGAGCGTGGAGGATACGGACAATCTTTCAGACGACCTCGCAGCATACTGCCGAGACAATCATCCGGGCGATGTGTTTCTGACCGGTTTGCTCAAACAGGCATTGGCTCAAGAAAGTCGAGCGCGGCTGATTGTCCGCCTCAAGGCTGCCATCGGGCAATTCGACAACGCCGCGATTTATACCATTCACGGCTTCTGCCAACGCATTTTGCGCGATTATGCGTTTTTGTGCCGCGCGCCTATGGATGTCGAGTTGACCGAAAACAGCCGTGACCGCCTGCTGATTCCCGCTCAAGATTTTTGGCGCGACCGCATCGTCAATCATCCCGTTTTGGCGAAGCTGGTATTCCAACGCCGCCAAACGCCGCAAACCATGCTGGCGGCAATACAAAAGTTCGTCAGCCGTCCGTATTTGGTTTTCAGACGACCCGAAGCAGACTTAATCGCCGCGCAGGAAAACTTTCGGAAAACATGGGAAAAAGTGCGTTCCAAACTGGATGCTTTGGAAGAAACATTCTGGCGCATCCGTCCGATATTAAATGGCAACTCATACCAAGAAAAAACATTCAAGACCGTCTTTCTCGAACTCCAATCCGCCTCCCAATCCGATGCCCTTCCTTCTTTTAGCAAAACGACGGCAGAAAAGCTGCCCATGTTTGCCGCAGAAGCCTTAGAGTCCAAAGTCAAAAAAGGCAATACTCCCGATGCTGCCGCCTTTGCCGATTTGCAGATATTGGCGAATCTCGGCGCAGATTCGGCTGCCATGGCGCAAGCCGAAGAAGAGACGCTTACCCTGCTCCACCTCGACCTGCTCGACCATCTTAATGCCAGTCTGAGCGAGCAGAAAAAATCCAAACGCGAACGCGGTTTCGACGATTTACTGCTTGATGTTTATGACGCATTGACCGACAACCCGCAGGCAGATTCATTGGCTCAGGCGGTGGCGCAAAACTGGCGCATCGCCTTGATTGACGAATTTCAAGACACCGACCCGCTGCAATACGAGATTTTCCGAAAAATCTTTATCAGCCAAAACAAGCCCTTATTCCTAGTCGGAGACCCGAAACAAGCCATTTACAGCTTTCGCGGCGCCGACATTTACGCCTATCTGCAAGCCGCAGCAGACGCGCAACACAGCTACACGCTGGCGACCAATTACCGCAGCCATGCCAAGCTGATTAACGGCATAGGCGCATTGTTCCGCTGCAAAAACCGCCCTTTCGTCTTGGACGGCATAGACTATACCGAAGTCGGCGCCGCACGTTCCGAAAGCCGGCTTTCGCCGCCCCGCACCGCCATACAGATACGCTGGCTCAACGGCAAAGACGACGAAGTGCTCAACAAAGACATCTTGCGTCGCCGTGCCTCCGAATATTGCGCCGACGAAATCGCCCACACGCTCAACGAAGCTGCCGAGGGTCGTCTGAAATTCAAAGACAGGCCGGTCATTTCAGGCGATATTGCCGTCTTGGTCAGGACGTTTAACGAAGGCGTGATGGTGGCAAAAGCGCTGAAAACGCGCGGCATACAAAGCGTTTTGCTCTCAAGAGAATCGGTTTTCACCACGCCCGAAGCCCTCGCCCTTGCCGCGCTGTTGGATTATTGGCTCAATCCCGGACAAATCGGCTCGCTGCGCTTCGTCTTATCCGGCACATTGTTCGGCTACGACGCGCAAGCCCTGTATCAACTCAACCGCAACGAAGCCGAATTATTAAACTGGATAAACACCTCCGCCGAATCCGTTGCCATTTGGCGGAAAAGCGGGATTTATGCCGCGCTGCAACACTTCTCCTCGTTGCACGGCATCGAAACCGGATTACTTGCACGCGGCGACGAGCGCGGCCTCACCAATTTCCATCAGCTTTTAGAGTGCCTCTCCGAAGAAGAGGGACAAAGCCTCAGCCCCGCCGCCCTACATCAATGGCTCAACGACCAAATCAGCCTGGCGCAAGACCGCTCTGTCGGCGAATCAGGACTGTTACGGCTTGAAAGCGACGAAGCACTGGTCAAAATCGTTACCATGCATGCCTCCAAAGGTTTGCAATATTCTTTGGTCTATTGCCCTTTCGTTTGGGACGCGAAAGACATGAAGCCCGCCGATTGGCAAATCCTCCACACCGCCGACCACACCACGGAACTGCTTGCCAAATCGCAACTCAACGATGAAGACCGAACCCACCTTGCCGACGAAGAAATGGCGGAACGCCTGCGCCTGCTGTACGTCGCGCTGACCCGCGCTGAAGAGCAGCTCGTCCTCTATGCCGCCCATTGCGGTGATACCGCCGATTCCCCTTTTGCCTACCTGCTTGAAGGCAGCGCCGACAGCAATCGGGTGTCTACCCACCAAGCTTATGAACAAGAACGCAAAGCAAACAAAGCCGTAGGCGAGCTGCAAATGCTGAAAAACAACTGGCTGCGTTTCCTCAAAAATCCCCCCGAACATACCGACTTCAGCTTTTCCGAAGACGCGCCGCAACCCGCAGCCGCGCAAAACCGCCAACTTTCAGACGACCTCTATCAAGCCGCCGTTATCCCCGCCCGCGGATTTCAGTTCATCCGGCATACCAGCTTTACCGGCCTCAGCCGCCAAGTCAAAACCCGAGACGACGAGCGCGAAGAATTACAACCCGCACTCGACCCCGCAGAAACCGCCGCCGAAACAGAAAGGTCGTCTGAAACCGCCCTCCCCGTTTCAGACGACCTCCCAAACACCGACATCCACCATTTCCCGCGCGGCGCCAACGCCGGCGTCTGCCTGCATGAAATGTTGGAAAAATTCGACTTTGCCCAAAGCGCCGAAAGCCAAAGCAGCCTGATAGCCGAAACCTTAACCCGCTACGGCTTCGACCTGCTCTGGACAGATGCCGTCAAACAAATGCTCGACACCTGCCGCAAAACACGCCTTGTTGCACAAAGCCTGTCTGAAATTCCACCCGAGCGCCGCCTTCCGGAAATGGGGTTCACCCTCTACACCGAAGACTTCAAACTCCATGACCTACGCCGCTGGTTTGCCCGCAAAAACAGCTCACTGCCGCCGGAATGTATCGAAGCCGCAGAAAGATTGGATTTCCAAGATGTACAAGGTTTTCTCAACGGCTTCATCGACATGGTCTGCCAAGATTCAGACGACCTTGTGTGCATCATCGATTACAAATCCAACCATCTGGGCGACAACGCCGAAGCCTATACGCAACAAGCCATGAACGACGCCGTAGCAGACCACCATTACTACCTGCAAGCGCTCATCTACGCCATCGCCGTAGCCCGCTATTTCAAACTGCGCGGCAAGCCGTTACCCAAACTCGCCATCCGATACCTCTTCCTGCGCGGATTGGACGGCACGGACAACGGCATCTGGCAATGGGACTTGGATACCGAATCCTTGGCACAATGGCTGTAAATGGAATGAAAAAGGTCGTCTGAAAATATATAGTGGATTAAAAATCAGGACAAGGCGACGAAGCCACAGACAGTACAGATAGTACGGAACCGATTCACTTGGTGCTTCAGCACCTTAGAGAATCGTTCTCTTTGAGCTAAGGCGAGGCAACGCCATACTGGTTTAAAGTTAATCCACTATACGTGCAAGCGTTTTCAGACGACCTTTGCTTTGTATTCATGCAATAAACCAGCACCTGTTTATTGTC
Source organism: Neisseria sp. HMSC03D10 (assembly GCF_001807625.1). Taxonomy (NCBI): domain Bacteria; kingdom Pseudomonadati; phylum Pseudomonadota; class Betaproteobacteria; order Neisseriales; family Neisseriaceae; genus Neisseria; species Neisseria sp. HMSC03D10. Next base: position 2,505 of record NZ_KV789569.1, on the reverse strand, counting down.
TGTGGTTTCCCAGCATTGTTTACAGTCTTCGAAAGACAATACTGTCATGAAGATCCATAAAAATACCCACCTCATTTCTCACCAACGCCAAGCCGTTTAGCGAGCCTATATATAGGATAAAATCACCGTTACTTTTCTAATCCGACTATACCAAGTTAACAGGGTAACCATCTACTGTATCCTCAAGGCATACGGCTGTAAATGCTCTCACCGAAAACAGCACCAACAATCGTTTCAAACGAACAAAATACGGTATAAAACGGTTGGCCAAAGTTGATAAAGCCATCAGCAAAATAGTTCATTTTGATACCAAACAGCTGTATTTATTGCAAAACCAAAAGCCAACCGACCAAAGGGATTACCTATTTTTCGTCATTGGTGATTATTCCCATAAACTGCATCCAGCTATTTTGCCTGAACATACCGCAACTAGCGCAGCCAACTTACTTTTGCACAATGTCATTGAATGCTGTATGAGCAACTACTCTTCACTCTATAAAAATTAGACAAAATGTATAAAATAATTTCAATATTAAAATGTGAGGCATTATTTTTAGAAAAATAGATTGTCGTTTTGTCTAAAATGCGTATAATCCCCTTCCAAAGCAAACCATAATTTCGATAAAGTTTGGACAAGGAACATCATGCAATTAGACATTGACCGCTTAGTTGCTTATTTCGGCGGCGTGAATGCACTTGCCGAAGCGTTGAAACAGCACGATCCCGAAAATGCCGCAACAACCGCTGCCATCTATAAATGGCGCACGCGCGGGTCGCTGCCTTTGGCGCAACTACAAAAGCTGACCGCGCTGGCGGAAGCGCAAGGCAGGCCGCTGGATTTGAATGCTTTTTTACAAAAAAACGAATCTCTGGAGAGAACAGAAATGACACAGACCAACCGCGTAATTATTTTCGACACCACCATGCGCGACGGCGAGCAGTCGCCCGGTGCATCCATGACCAAAGAGGAGAAAATCCGCATTGCCCGCCAGTTGGAGAAAATGGGCGTGGATGTGATTGAGGCGGGTTTTGCCGCCGCCAGCCCGGGCGATTTCGAGTCGGTCAATGCGATTGCCAAAATCATCACCAAATCCACAGTCTGCTCGTTGGCGCGTGCCGTTGAAAACGATGTGCGCAAAGCGGGTGAAGCCGTTTCCCCCGCGCCGAAAAAACGCATCCATACCTTCATCGCCACCAGCCCCATCCACATGGAGCACAAACTGAAAATGAAGCCGCAGCAGGTCATCGATGCGGCGGTCAAAGCAGTGAAAATCGCCAAAGAATACACCGACGATGTGGAATTTTCCGCCGAAGACGCCGTGCGTTCGGATTTGGACTTCCTCGCCAAAATCTTTACGGCGGTTATCGAAGCGGGCGCGACCACCATCAATATTCCCGATACTGTCGGCTACTCCATCCCTTCCGTGTGGTACGAGCGTATCAGCAACATCATCAAAAGCGTGCCCAACGGCGACAAAGTAGTCTGGTCGACCCACTGCCACAACGACTTGGGGATGGCGGTTGCCAACTCGCTGGCCGCCGTTCAAGCAGGCGTGCGCCAAGTGGAATGCACCATTAACGGTTTGGGCGAACGTGCAGGCAATGCCAGCCTTGAAGAAATCGTGATGGCGTTGAAAGTGCGCCACGATCTTTTCGGCTTGGAAACCGGCATCGACACCACGCAAATTGTGCCGGTATCCAAACTGGTGTCCACCATTACCGGCTATCCGATTCAGCCCAATAAGGCAGTGGTCGGCGCAAACGCCTTTGCACACGAATCAGGCATCCATCAGGACGGCGTGTTGAAACACCCCGAAACCTATGAAATCATGACTGCCGAATCGGTCGGCTGGTCAACCAACCGCCTGACCTTGGGCAAATTGTCCGGCCGCAGCGCGTTCCGCAGCAAACTGGCGGATTTGGGCATTGAGTTGGAAAGCGAAGAGGCGCTGAACGCCGCGTTCGCCCGCTTCAAAGAACTCGCCGACAAAAAACGTGAAATCTTCGATGAAGACCTGCACGCGTTGGTGTCCGACGAAATGGGCAGCATGAACGCCGAAAGCTACAAATTCATCTCCCAAAAAATCAGCACCGAAACCGGCGAAGAGCCGCGCGCCGACATCGTGTTCAGCATCAAAGGCGAAGAAAAACGCGCTTCGGCCAGCGGCTCCGGCCCTGTCGATGCGATTTTCAAAGCGATTGAGAGCGTAGCGCAAAGCGGCGCGACTTTGCAGATTTATTCCGTCAACGCCGTAACGCAAGGCACAGAAAGCCAAGGCGAAACCAGCGTCCGTCTGGCGCGCGGCAACCGCGTCGTCAACGGTCAGGGCGCGGATACCGACGTTTTGGTCGCCACCGCCAAAGCCTACCTCTCCGCCTTGAGCAAACTGGAATTCGGTGCCGCCAAACCGAAAGCACAAGGCAGCGGTACGATTTGAGCTTAAATGGCTTGATTTGAATTTAAAAAGCAAAGAGGTCGTCTGAAAACTGAACTGCACCCCAAAA
>NZ_KV789568.1:0-596 GCF_001807625.1 Neisseria sp. HMSC03D10 | reverse complement strand
GTTTTTAGCTTTTGTGTTTGCAGGTGCGGGCGCGACGGTTGCTTCGGCCTTCAGTTTGGAGAAGATACCCTCGCCGATGCCTTTAACGTTTTTGAGCTCTTCGACCGATTTGAAGGCACCGTGCTGCTGGCGGTAGTCCGCAATGGCTTTCGCTTTGGCCGGACCGATGCCGGGCAGGGCTTCCAATTCGGACGGGGAAGCGGTATTGATGTTGACGGCGGCCAGCGACAGCGAGGCGGTCAGAACGGAGAGTGCGGCAAAGAGGAATTTTTTCATAAGGGCGTTTTCCTATCATTTCGTTAATATGGACGGCACCGCCGTGGAGGCGTTACCACTAAATATTTTATTATCATATGCTTTTCATCATTTTAATTCAAACAATTTTAAATATTTCCAACTTCACTATCCCCAAATGTATTTATTCTGCAACATTCTCCAACTTACTTCAATTCCGGAGCGGCCTCCTCCCACATCAATAAAGCCCATCCTTCTGCAACCGGATCATCCGGAATATTACCCCACTCCACCGCCGCCATACAGGGTAATGATATTCGCCAAACCGAAACAATACAAAGTAAAAGCCCCCGACATCTGTC
>NZ_KV789567.1:0-3710 GCF_001807625.1 Neisseria sp. HMSC03D10 | reverse complement strand
CTGTCGCATACAGAACCCAGCTTGCACAGAGCACCTGAATAGGCTTTTATGAGTGCCCAAGATTTGGGGGCCAGTTCAAACCGGATTTTGAGGTTTCAGACGACCTTTTTCATGACTGCCCGCTGCACCCCGAATATCGATACCAACACCAACGCAAATCCCGCCAGCGACTTCGCGTCCATCCCTTGCCCTAAAAACAGCCAGCCCAAGATAAATGCCGAGACAGGGCTGAGCAATCCCAACGACGAAACCGCAGCAGGCGAAAGTTTGGCGATTCCTCTGAAAAACAACACATAAGCCAATACGGCACCAAACAGGCTCAAATACAGATAGCCGCCGATATTGGCGGGGCTTAAAGATTCGAGCCGCGGTTCGGCAAGCAGTGCGACGGGCAGTAAAAACAAGCCGCCGATGAAAAGCTGCCAGCCGGTAAACGCTAACACGGGCAGCGAAGTGCGGCGGTGTTTCGATAAATACACGCCCAACGCCATCGCCGCCGCGCCCGCCAATGCCGCTAAAATGCCCATCCCGTCATAGTGCGCCTGCGGCGACAAAACCAAAAGCGCAATCCCCAAAACCCCTGCAGCCGACCAAACCCAAGCTGCTTTAGGCGGCATGGTTTTGCCGATTAACCAAGTGAACACCAGCACCATCAGCGTCTGCGTCGAACTCAATACCGCCGCCAGTCCACCCGGCAAGCGATACGCCGCCACAAACAACATGGCCTGAAAAAAGCCGATGTTCAAAAAACCGAGCAAGACAACGGTCGTCCATTCGCTGCGTTTAGGGATACGCCGCGTCCACGCCAACAGCAAAAGCCCGGCGGGTAAAACACGGATAAGCGCAGCGGTGAACGGTCGGTCCGGCGGCAGAAATTCGGTGGTCACGAGATAGGTGCTGCCCCAAATCAACGGGGCGAGTGCGGTGGTCAGGATGGTGGCGGTGCGACTGGGCATCGGGATTCCTTGTATTTGTGTTTCAGCTTGCCCGAAGGTCGTCTGAAAAATGGGACGGATATGCAATGATGGAAAGAAAAAGCAGCCTGCACATTTTAAAACAAAAGTGCAGGCTGCTTTTCGTTATTTCAGACGACGAGGGGATTACAGCCGCCAGTTCAGTTTGAACATGATATTGCGCGGCATTCCGTAAAAATTGTAAGCACCGTTGCTGCGGTTGGCGTTGTTTTCAAAATAACGCTTATTCGACAGGTTGTTGCCAATCAGGCTCAAACGGATGCGGTCGGTCGGCGCGTATTGCACATCGGCATGCCACAAGGTGTAGCCGCCCTGCTTGAGGTTGGGCTGGTCGTGCAGGTTACCGGTGCGGCTTTGCACGTTCATACCTGCGCCGATACTCCATCGGTGCGCGGCACCGGGCAGCCGGTAATTGGTGTAGAGCCTGAAGATACTGCGCGGCGTGTGCTGGCTGTATCTCTGCCCTGCTTGGTAGTCTTCGTCATCATTGCGGTATTTGCTGTCGTTGTAGGTGTAGCCGGCAAACAGTTTCCAGTTATCGGTCAGATTACCGGAAATTTCCGCATCCAAGCCTCGGCTGACCACTCGGCCAGTGTTGATATAGTAGCCGTTGCCCATTCCGTCATCTCCGCCATAAACGGCGCGGTTTTTCTGATCGATTTGGAACAAGGCGACGGCAGTGTTCAGGCGTTTGTTGTTCCAAGCGGATTTCCAGCCGATTTCGTAGTTGGTGCCGATAACGGGCGGTAAATCGTTGCCGCCGGCATCTTTATATTCGAGCTGCGGTTTGAAAATCGAGGTGTAGCTGGCATACAGGCTGTGATGCGGCGTTACATCCCAGGTAATACCCAAATAGGGCACGAAACGATTGCGGTTAATGCGGCGTGTCATACTCTCCAAAGGAGTAGGGTTGGCCGGGTCGATTATGTCATCGGTGTTTTGCCGATAACGCCAACGGGTGTAGCGGAAACCGGCCAGCAGGTACAGTTTGTCGGTCGGATTAAAGCGGATGCCGGCACTGACGGCATGGGAACGGGTATGCTCATCGGTGTGTCGGTGGATGGGGTTGAAGCGGTAATCCAAATCGGCCAGCTTGCTCCAATCGGGGCGCGGGATAACGGAACCGTCAAACGGATCCAGCGGGAAATCTCGGCTCAAGTTAGGGTCGCACCAGTTCGGCCAGCCGCGCGATGCGCAAAACTGGTTCCAAGAGTCGGACGGGTCTGCCCACAAATTCCAATGCTGCATGGTTTCGGAATCGGTACGCCGTTTGTTGTAGCTGTATGTGGCAAACACGTCGTGTTGGCGTCCCAATGCCTCAAAGCGGCCGGTCAGCTTGCCTTGCGCCGTCCATTGCGTGGTTTTGTTGTCGGCAAGGCGGTTGCCGCTGCCCCAAATGGTGCCGCTGCTGTTTTGCCAGCTCGGACCGCTGCTGAGCGCGGCATACTCCCGAAATGCCGTGTCGCGGCGATAATCGACCAAGCCGATAGCCCGCCAGTTATCGTTGAAATCGTACCGCAGCTCCGAAAATAAATTGAATTTGGTGAAGCGGCTGTTGTTCCACGGCGCGCCGGAATAAGCATTGCGCGGCAGATGCAGCGGATGATCCTCGCTGCCTGCAGGCAGGCCGTACACATCCGGCACCGCATGGCGGTTTTGATACAGGCTGCCCACCGTCCAAACTGCTTTTTCGCCCAAATCGAAATCAAGCACGCCGTACACCACGTTTTGCCGGCTATTGACGCGGTCGATGAAAGAACCAGACTTTTCCCATGCGCCCAACAAACGGCCGCGCACCGTGTGGCTGCTGTTGAGGCTGCCGGAAACATCCAATTCGCTGCGGTAAGTGTCGAAACGCCCCGCACTCACGCTGCCTTGTATCTGCCGTACAGAAGTCGGCCGTTTGCGTACCGCATTGATGGTTCCGCCCGGCTCGCCGTTGGCCTGCGTCAAACCGGTGGCACCGCGCACCACTTCGATGTGGTCGTACACCGACAAATCGGTCTGACTCTCAGCATTGAGGATGGTTTCGCCCACATAGCTGGAAACATCGGAAGAAACGCCGTCTTCTTCTATTTGGTCGATATAGAAACCGCGCGACATGAAGCGCGAGCGGTCGGAATCGCGCACAACGGTAACACCCGTAGTGGCCTTCAGCGCATCTTCCAAACGGGTAATGCCCTGCCCTTCAATCTGGGTTTTGGTAATGACGCTGACCGACTGCGGCGTTTCTTTGGGCGACAAAGCCAAACCCGTGGTGGTACGCATGGCGGAGGTGGTGAACGAATCGCGGTTTTCGGTACGCGTGCTGCGGTTTACCGCCTGTACATAAACATCTTCCAATACACCCGACACTTCAACTTTATCGGCAGCCGCTATGGCATGTGTGTCCAACAGCATGGAAGCAATCAGGCTCATGCGAAATCCCGAACGATTCATTTCTTGACCTCCCTTTTCATAGATTAAATTAATTTTTCCATTTTATTGAATAAAGAGAAGTAGATTTATCGGCAAAACGTTGTAATCCTAAAGCGTGATGCTATATTTTCAGACGACTGTGCGTTTTCTTCATGCAGGCCGTCTGAAAATTGGTTACCGTAGTTCGGACTGAAGCCTGACATGCCAAATCAGAAGGAATCGTGGGATGGATCCCATCCACCCTGTTCAAAATATTCGTTATCCGACACTAAGAACGTGTTCATTATCTCAGCCTCTGCTGTAAACTATCGGCATGAA
>NZ_KV789566.1:0-761 GCF_001807625.1 Neisseria sp. HMSC03D10 | reverse complement strand
GTACCTTACATCATCGTGTTCATGAACAAATGCGACATGGTTGACGATGCCGAATTGTTGGAACTGGTTGAAATGGAAATCCGTGACTTGCTGTCAAGCTACGACTTCCCTGGTGACGACTGCCCGATTGTACAAGGTTCTGCACTGAAAGCCTTGGAAGGCGACGCCGCTTACGAAGAAAAAATCTTCGAACTGGCTGCCGCATTGGACAGCTACATCCCGACTCCCGAGCGTGCCGTAGACAAACCGTTCCTGTTGCCTATCGAAGACGTATTCTCCATCTCCGGTCGCGGTACAGTAGTAACCGGCCGTGTAGAGCGCGGTGTCATCCACGTTGGTGACGAGATCGAAATCGTAGGTCTGAAAGAAACCCAAAAAACCACTTGTACCGGTGTTGAGATGTTCCGCAAACTGCTGGACGAAGGTCAAGCAGGTGACAACGTAGGCGTATTGCTGCGCGGTACCAAACGCGAAGAAGTGGAACGCGGTCAAGTATTGGCTAAACCGGGTACCATCACTCCGCACACCAAATTCAAAGCAGAAGTGTACGTATTGAGCAAAGAAGAGGGTGGTCGTCATACTCCGTTCTTCGCTAACTACCGTCCTCAATTCTACTTCCGTACTACCGACGTAACCGGCGCGGTTACTTTGGAAGAAGGTGTAGAAATGGTTATGCCTGGTGAGAACGTAGCCATCACTGTAGAATTGATTGCACCTATCGCTATGGAAGAAGGTCTGCGCTTTGCGATTCGCGAAGGTGG
>NZ_KV789565.1:0-5512 GCF_001807625.1 Neisseria sp. HMSC03D10 | reverse complement strand
TGCTATGATACGGGTGTTTCGATATACAAGGTACAATATCTTATTTCCCTTCCAGCTTCTCCTGAGGAAAATCAGTACGCTTCATAAACTTAATATACCGGCTGGATTTCAAAATAAAGCCGTTTCCCGCATAGATAACTATAAATTGGCAATGATGGGAACCGCCTTCAATTTATTCCGCCGAAAAGCCAAAGGTCGTCTGAAAACTGATTTTCAGACGACCTTTGGCTTTATCGAAATGAAACGGGCAACTTATTGGATGCTGCTGCCGATGCGGCTGTAATCGCCGAAATTCATCCACACGAAGAAGGCTTTTCCGACGATAAGTTTGTCGTCTACAAAGCCCCAGTAGCGGGAGTCGGCGCTGTTGTCGCGGTTGTCGCCCATGGCGAAGTAACGGCCTTCGGGCACTTTGCAGGTAAAGCCGCTGCCGTCTTCGGCGTATTGACAGTGTTCCAAACCGCTTTGCTCTACGGAATAACCGTTTTCAGGCATGATTTTCATGCGGTAGTTGTCGAGCGAGGGGATGAAAACGGAGGGTTGTCCCGGCTCTTTCAGGATATTGAAGGTTTTGCCGTTGAGGGTCGTCTGAAAAAGTTCGGGGTTGTGGATTGCGGACGGTTCGGTATCGTCAGGGTAGGAGTAGGTGCCGTTCGGTTGGTCGGGGGCGACTTGTCCGTTGACGGTCAGGACTTTGTCGCGGTATTCGACGGTATCGCCCGGCAGTCCGACGATGCGCTTGATGTAGTTCATTTCAGGCTGGACGGGGTAGTTGAACACGACGACGTCGCCGCGCTCGATTTGTCCGGTCGGAATCAGGACGTTGTTGATAATCGGGGTTCTGATGCCGTAGGCGAATTTGTTCACAAGGATGAAGTCGCCTTTAACCAAGCCCGGGCGCATGGAGCTGGATGGGATTTGGAATGGTTCGGCAATGAAGGTGCGCAGGATGAAGACGACGAGGATGATCGGGAAAAAGCCGCTCATGTAGTCGGTAAAGTGGGCTTTGTCCTGGTGCGACGGGTCTTTTTTCAGACGACCTTTGTGGATTGCCCAAACGATGCCGGTGAATACGACAAATATCAGCAATACGGCGGTAAAGCTCATGTAAAAAGACAGGATGCCGAAAACGCCGATCATGCACAAAAGATACGCCCATTGTAGGCCGGAGCTCCATTCTCCGTTTTCCTGACGTTCTTTGCTGCTTATGAAATAAAGGAAAATGCCGATAACGATGGCAGCGATCGCGCCGTAGATTAAATTTGTGCTCATTATTTGTCGCTCACTTGCAGAATCGCCAAGAACGCGCTTTGCGGGATTTCCACGTTGCCCACTTGTTTCATGCGGCGTTTGCCTGCTTTTTGTTTTTCGAGAAGTTTTTTCTTACGGGTAATATCTCCGCCGTAACATTTCGCCAAGACGTTTTTACGCAGGGCTTTGACGTTTTCGCGGGCGATAATCTGGCTGCCGATGGCGGCTTGGACGGCGATGTCGAACATTTGGCGCGGAATCAGCTCGCGCATTTTCGCGGCCAGTTCGCGGCCTCGGTGAACGGCGCTTTGACGGTGCACAATCAGGCTCAAGGCATCGACTTTTTCACCGTTGACCATGATGTCGAGCTTAATCAAATCAGACGGTTGGAACTCTTTGAAATGGTAGTCCAGCGAGGCATAACCGCGCGAAGTGGATTTGAGTTTGTCGAAAAAGTCCATCACAACTTCATTCATAGGCAAGTCGTAAGTCAGCATGACTTGGCGGCCCATGTACTGCATATTGACCTGTACGCCGCGCTTTTGGTTACACAAGGTCATGACGTTGCCGACGTATTCCTGCGGCACGAGGATGGTCGCGGTGATAATCGGCTCGAGAATGGTTTCGATGCTGCCGATGTCGGGCAGTTTGGACGGATTTTCGACTTCGATTTTTTCGCCGCTTTTCAACACGACTTCGTAAACCACCGTCGGCGCGGTGGTAATCAAATCCATGTCGAACTCGCGCTCCAAGCGTTCCTGTACGATTTCCAAGTGCAGCAGGCCCAAGAAACCGCAGCGGAAGCCGAAGCCCAATGCCTGAGAAACTTCAGGCTCGAATTTCAACGAAGCGTCGTTAAGCTGCAATTTTTCCAAAGCATCACGCAAGGCTTCGTAGTCGTGGCTTTCCACGGGGTAGAGACCTGCAAATACTTGGCTTTGCACCTCTTGGAAACCAGGCAGCGGCTCAGAGGCGGGGTTGGCAACCAAAGTAACCGTGTCGCCGACTTTTGCCTGTCCCAATTCTTTCACACCGGTAATCAAAAAGCCCACTTCGCCGGCTTTGAGTTCTTGTTTTTGAACCGATTTCGGTGTGAATACGCCCAGTTGCTCGACCTGCGTCTCCGCCTTGGTGCTCATAAAGCGCACTTTATCTTTCAGCTTGATGGTGCCGTTTTTCACACGAATCAGCATGACCACGCCGACGTAGTTGTCAAACCACGAATCAACGATAACGGCTTGCAACGGCGCGTTTTCATCGCCGGTCGGCGCGGGGATTTTGGCAACGATTTCTTCCAAAACGTCTTCCACGCCGATGCCGCTTTTGGCGGAACATTGAACCGCGCCGACGGCATCGATACCGATGATGTCTTCGATTTCCTGTTCCACGCGTTCGGGGTCGGCGGCGGGCAGGTCGATTTTGTTCAAGACAGGCACGACTTCCACGCCCAAATCAATCGCGGTATAGCAGTTCGCCACGGTTTGCGCTTCCACGCCTTGCGATGCGTCAACGACCAAAAGCGCGCCTTCGCAGGCAGAGAGCGAACGGGAAACTTCGTAAGAAAAGTCGACGTGTCCCGGCGTGTCAATCAGGTTGAGCTGATACACCTGCCCGTCGCGTGCTTTGTAGTTGAGTGCGGCGGTTTGCGCTTTGATGGTGATGCCGCGCTCTTTTTCGATGTCCATGGAATCGAGCACCTGCGTACTCATTTCGCGCAAATCCAAGCCGCCGCAGTATTGGATGAAGCGGTCGGCAAGCGTCGATTTGCCGTGGTCGATGTGGGCAATGATGGAGAAATTTCGGATATTTTTCATATTGTTATTTTGAAAGATAAGCAGTGATTCTGAAAAGGTCGTCTGAAAATCAAATAGACCGTTCAGACGACCTTCAGGTAAAGTGAAATAGCCTGACATTCTAGCGGAAATTTACTGTTTCCGCATGATTTTATGCGTGTTTTACAGCGACGCGACAATCTTTTCCACCATTTTCGCCGAGCTTGCCGCCGCCGTTTTCAAAAACTCTTCAAAGCTGATGTCTGCTTTTTCGTCCGCCGAGTCGGACATCGCGCGAATCACGACGAAAGGCGTGTTCAACTGGTGGCAGGCTTGCGCAATCGCCGCTGCTTCCATTTCCACCGCTTTGACTTCGGGGAAATGGCTGCGGATTTCCGCCACGCCTTCGCTGCTGTGGACAAAGCGGTCGCCGCTGACAATCAAGCCTTGCGCTACCGCCGCGCCTTCAAACACTTCCGCCGCCTGTTTTGCTTTGCCGACCAAGAGGTCGTCTGAAACGAATACGGCAGGCAGTTGCGGCACTTGTCCCCAAACATAGCCGAACGCCGTTACATCGACGTCATGGTGCGCGATTTCCGTGCCGACCACTACGTCGCCGACTTTCAAACCCTTGCCCAAACCGCCCGCGCTGCCGGTATTGATGACGCAGTCAGGCGCGAATTGATGGATAACCCAAGCCGTTGAAACCGCAGCGTTGACCTTGCCGATGCCGCTCAATACCAACACCATGCGTTTGCCCGCCATTTCGCCTTCGTAGGCGGTAAACTTACCGAAAGACACGCTTTTGACATTATCCATTGCTTCACGCAAAAGCTCGATTTCCTGCTCCATCGCACCGATGACCGCAACTGTTTGTACAGACATTTTTTACCTTTCCATGAAATTGTGGGCGGTATTATAACAGCAGCGGCGGCATTCCATACCCGTATTGAATCCGCCATATTGCCCGCCTGTCCTATTATTCGATACGGTAATCTTGCCATTTTTATGTATCATGATTTATTTGATATAATCCATTTCAATAAAATAACCACCGAAATTATCCAATATCATGATGACCAATCCTCCCAGCGCAAAAGACGAATTGTTCACTTGGCTGCGCCATATGAACAAATACAAAGGCTCCGACCTCTTTATTACGACCAATTTTCCGCCCGCTATGAAAGTGGACGGCAAAATCACGCCGATTACCGACGAGCCGCTGACCTCCGAAAAATGTATGGAAATCGCTTTTTCGATTATGTCCACCAAACAAATCGAAGAGTTTTCATCCACCAACGAATGCAACTTCGCCATCAGCCTGCCCGATACCAGCCGCTTCCGTGTCAATGCCATGGTGCAGCGCGGCGCGACGGCGTTGGTGTTCCGCTCCATTACCAGCAAAATCCCGAATTTTGACAGCCTCAATCTGCCGCCCGTCTTGAAAGACGTGGTGATGAAAAAACGCGGCCTCGTGATTTTCGTCGGCGGTACCGGCTCGGGCAAATCCACCTCGCTCGCTGCGATGGTTGACCACCGCAACGAAAATTGCCAAGACCACATCATCACCATCGAAGACCCGATTGAGTTCGTCCATCAACACAAAAAAAGCATCATTACCCAGCGCGAAGTCGGCGTGGATACCGAAAACTGGTTTGCCGCGCTGAAAAACACCCTGCGTCAGGCGCCGGACGTCATCCTCATCGGCGAGATTCGCGACCGCGAAACCATGGACTACGCCTTGGCGTTCGCCGAAACAGGCCACCTCTGTCTCGCCACACTGCACGCCAACAACTCAAACCAAGCGCTTGACCGCATCATCAACTTCTTCCCCGAAGAGCGTCGCACCCAGCTTTTGACCGACTTGTCGCTCAACCTGCAAGCCTTCATCTCGCAACGCCTGATTCCCCGCGAAGGCGGCAAGGGGCGCGTAGCCGCAGTGGAAATCCTGCTCAATTCGCCGATTATTTCCGAAATGATTCAAAAAGGCGAAATCCACAGCATCAAAGAAATGATGAAAAAATCTACCGCCATGGGCATGCAAACCTTCGACCAAGCGCTCTACGAGCTGTACGAACGCGGCGACATCAGTTTCCAAGACGCCATTAAAAACGCCGACTCCGCCCACGACCTGCGTTTGGACATCCAACTGCGCAGCCGCCGCGCCCAGAATGCCGGCCCGGATTTGGAACTGATTTAAAAGTTGTCAGAAATGAGCAAAGGTCGTCTGAAAACCACTTTTCAGACGACCTTTTAAACAACTAATTAAATTGTATAGTTTACTGCATCACGACTTTCATAATACATTTGGCTCTCTACCATATCAGACCGCTTTGATTAATCCAGCCAACAGAATTATAGGGTTATTTTCCACACAGTCCTGTCAGTATTATATCATCAAAAAAATGCCTTGATACTTGATACGTCGCGAAATTCACTAAGCCATTCCAAGTCGGGCCTTAGAACGTGTTCATTGTCTCAGCCTCTGC
>NZ_KV789564.1:7309-23530 GCF_001807625.1 Neisseria sp. HMSC03D10 | reverse complement strand
ATATATATATATATATATATATATATATGATATAGCCTCTACCACTGCATATTCCCTAACCGCAAGCAAGCCAAGCCCACCTGAAATCCGTTAAAATACCGCATCCTTATTTTCAGACGACCTCAAACCATGTTGGTACTTGGAATCGAATCATCCTGCGATGAAACGGGCGTTGCGCTTTACGATACCGAACGCGGCCTATTGGCGCACCATCTTCACACCCAAATGGCGATGCACGCCGAATACGGCGGCGTTGTCCCCGAACTTGCCAGCCGCGACCACATCCGCCGCGTCGTCCCGCTGACGCAGGGCTGTTTGCAGGAAGCGGGCGTTTCCTATGACGACATCGATGCCGTCGCCTACACCCAAGGGCCGGGCTTGGGCGGCGCGCTTCTGGCGGGTTCGGGCTACGCCAACGCCTTGGCGTTTGCCTTGAACAAACCCGTCATTCCCATCCACCATCTCGAAGGTCATTTGCTCTCTCCATTATTGGCGGACGACAAACCCGAATTTCCGTTCGTCGCCCTCCTGGTTTCGGGCGGACATACGCAGTTTATGGCGGTGCGCGGCATCGGCGACTACACGCTGATGGGCGAAAGCGTCGATGACGCGGCAGGCGAAGCGTTCGACAAAACCGCCAAACTCTTAGGTTTGCCGTATCCCGGCGGCGCGAAGTTGTCCGAACTGGCAAAGCTGGGCAACCCCGATGCCTTCTCGTTCCCGCGCCCCATGCTCCATTCGCACGATTTGCAGATGAGCTTCTCCGGTTTGAAAACCGCCGTGCTGACCGCCGTCGAAAAAGTCCGCGCCGAAAACGGCGGCGAAATCCCCGAGCAAACGCGCAACGACATCTGCCGCGCGTTTCAAGACGCGGTGATCGACGTCCTCGCCGCCAAAGCCAAAAAAGCCTTGTTGGATACCGGTTTCAGAACTTTGGTTGTCGCGGGCGGCGTCGGTGCGAACTGGAAGCTGCGCGACGAATTTTCCCGCCTGAGCGTCAAAAAGCCGTCTGAAAAAGGCAAACCCAAATCTAAGGAAGAAAAAATCAAAGTCTGCTTCCCGCCCATGGAATACTGCACCGACAACGGCGCGATGATTGCCTTCGCCGGCGCGATGAGGTTGCAGGAGCGGCAGCCCGCCGGTGCGTTCAACGTCAAACCGCGCTGGCCGCTGTCGGATATTGTGAAATAGTGTGCGGCAAAGAAAAAAGGTCGTCTGAAAACTTGGATTGGGGTTTTCAGACGACTTTTTTAGAGTATCTCTATTACTCGGTATTTTTTTGTCCTTGCGGCAACTCCTGTTTTTCAACTGTCCACTGACCTTCTGCCGTCTCCTGCTCTTTGAATACATCCTGTCCTCCTTGTTCTTTAAATATTTCCTGTACGTTTAACAACTCTGGTTCTCCACCTGATTTCCGTTGCAGCAATAACTCCTGCTCTTTCAACAATTCCTGTCGGCGTAAAAGTTCTTGTTCCTTCAACAACTCCTGCCGATGCAAAGACTCTTGCTCTTTCAGTAATTTTTGTTGACTCAAAGATTGTCGCTCTTGAGGCTGCTCCTGACCTTCAGTCTGTTCACTTTCTTGCTGCCGCTTGAATATTTCACCTTTTTTATATACCTGCCCTTTTCCATATGGACGATAGTATTCAACTAACTCACCATTCCATCTGACGAAATAGCCCCTGTCTTGCTCATATTTCGGACAAGGCGTATACCAAGAATTATCTCCTTCCGAACAGTAACTCAAATACAGTTTTCCGCCTTTTTTCAAATACCCCTTTACCTTACCGCTGCCACCGGGACCGTCTGAACGCCCTTCATGCCATTCGCCCGTAATTATATATTTTGGTGATTGTTTAATATTGAAATACTTACCGTAAACACCATCCGGAATATCACGAACATACCCCCAACTACCTGTAAAATCGGCAGATATTGCATTACCCACGAGCAAAGCAGCATACACCCCAAAAATATATTTTTTCATCGTAACCTTTTTATTCGATAAATAATAAACGTTTGGAATTTTATGACGTTACAGATTTTATGTCTATGCCATTCAAGATGAAATTCGGCAGGGCATTTTCACAATCTTATAGTGGATTAACCTTTAAACCAGTACGGCGTTGCCTCGCCTTGCCGTACTATCTGTACTGCGCCTTGTCCTGATTTAAATTTAATCCACTATAAAAAGGTCGTCTGAAACATTTTTCAGACGACCTTTTGACAAACAGGGAACGCGGATTATGCGTTGCCTTCTTGTTGTTGCTGGTACATGGCTTCGAAGTTGATCGGAGCGAGCAGTACGGGCGGGAAGCCGGCGCGGGTTACGCTGGTGGAAATGGCTTCGCGAGCGTAAGGGAAGAGGATGTTCGGGCAGGCTACGCCTAAGAGCAGTTGAACGTCTTCTTCAGGGATGTTTTCCAGACGGAAGATGCCGCTTTGGGTCACTTCGTTGAGGAACATGGTGCGTTCGGCGTTGAGTTTGGCGGTTACGGTAACGGTTACGTCAACGTTGTAGTAGCCGTCTTCCAGCTTCTCGCTGTTGGTGGAAACGCGCATATCGACTTCAGGCTCGCCTTGTTCCAAAAAGATTTGGGGGGCGTTGGGCACTTCCAAAGACAGGTCTTTGACGAACAGGCGTTCGATGCTGAATACGGGTTGCAATTCTTCGCTCATTTTGTTTTCCTAGTTGGGTTTAAAGTTACGGGTTTAATAAAGAATCCAGCCTGCCTTCGCGGTGCAGGCCGTACAAATCGGTAAAACCGCCGACGTGGGTATCGCCGATGAAAATTTGCGGTATGCTGCGCTGCCCGGAAAGCTGCTGCATTTCGGCAAAGGCTTCGGGGCTGCGGTCGACGCGGATTTCGTTGATTTCGGCGACGCCCAGCGAATGCAGCAGCTTTTTAGCCATGGTGCAGTAGGGGCAGAACGCGCCTGTGTACATCGTAACGGTTTGCATGATTGTTTTCAGAGTTCTAATGGGGTTCACTATATGGGCATATGGTTTATTTTACAATACTTGAAATCGGCTATTTTGCCTGAATCTTTGTTTTCAGGGCGTGAGGGCTGTCTGCCGCCCATGTGCCAAAACACCGTTTTTAAAGTATGATAAACGGCAATCCGAACCGCTTTTGCCATTTATTTTCAATAAAACCGACGGCAAGCGGATGGTAGATTAAATTTGAGTCAGAACAGCAACACAATCAGCCGATTATTTCCGGGTTTGGGCAACATCAGTCTGGTTCAAATTTAATCTACTATATTTCTTATTAAAAATCAGGAACTAAAACCATGCTTTCAGGAATCCCCATCCCGAAGGACGCCATCCGTCCGCCCGAAACCGTGCTTGTTAACATTACGCCGCAGGAAACGCGCGTGGCAGTGTTGGAAGAAAACAATATCTGCGAGCTGCACATCGAACGCAACAGCGGTCATAGTCTGGTCGGCAATATTTATCTGGGCGTGGTGCGCCGCGTGTTGCCCGGCATGCAGAGTGCGTTCATCGACATCGGTTTGGAACGTGCCGCGTTTCTGCACATCGTCGATGTCCTCGAACAACGCCGCAATCCCGACGAAACCCAACGTATCGAGCATATGTTGTTTGAAGGGCAGTCGGTTTTGGTACAGGTCATCAAAGACCCGATTAACACCAAAGGCGCGCGCCTTTCCACTCAAATCTCCTTGGCCGGGCGCTTCCTCGTCCACCTTCCGCAGGAAGACCACATCGGCATTTCCCAGCGCATCGAAGACGATGCCGAACGCAACAGCCTGCGCGAACGCCTGACTAATCTATTGCCCGAAGACGCGTGCCACGGCTATATCATCCGCACCAACGCCGAAAACGCCACCGACGAGCAGCTTTTGTCCGACATCCACTACCTGACCAAAGTGTGGGAACACATTCAAGAACAGGCGAAAACCCAGCCGCCGGAAACCCTGCTGTATCAGGATTTGCCCTTGAGCCTGCGCGTGTTGCGCGATATGTTCAGCCTCGACACGCAGAAAATCCTGGTTGACTCAACCGAAAACCACCGCCGTATGACCCGTTTCGCCGAGCAATACGTCCACGGCGCATTGGGCAAGATAGAGCTGTTCAAAGGCGAACGCCCGCTGTTTGAAACCCACAACGTCGAACAGGAAATCAGCCGCGCCCTGCAACCGCGCGTCAACCTCAACTTCGGCAGCTACCTGATTATCGAGTCCACCGAAGCCATGACCACGATAGACGTGAACACCGGCGGCTTCGTCGGCGCGCGCAACTTCGACGAAACCATCTTCCGCACCAACCTCGAAGCCTGCCACACCATCGCCCGCGAATTAAGGCTGCGCAACCTCGGCGGCATCATCATCATCGACTTCATCGACATGGCGCAGGAAGCCCACCGCGAAGCCGTGTTGCAAGAGCTTGCCAAAGCCCTCGCCTTCGACCGCACCCGCGTTACCCTCAACGGTTTCACCAGCTTGGGTTTGGTCGAGCTGACCCGCAAACGTTCGCGCGAAAACCTCAGCCAAATCCTCTGCGAACCCTGCCCGTCCTGCCAAGGTAGGGGTCGTCTGAAAACGCCGCAGACCATCTGCTACGAAATCCAGCGCGAAATCGTCCGCGAAGCCCGCCGTTACGACGTGCAGTCCTTCCGCATCCTCGCCGCGCCCAACGTCATCGACCTCTTCCTCGACGAAGAATCGCAATCGCTGGCGATGCTCATCGACTTTATCGGCAAACCGATTTCGCTGGCAGTCGAAACCGCCTACACGCAGGAACAATACGATATTGTGTTGCTGTAAAGACAAAAGGTCGTCTGAAAACGGAATCGGGGTTTTCAGACGACCTTTTGGCAAAATCGGCAGACCATTCAAGTGCAGTATTCCTTTAGAAGAAAATGTCCATCATACCCGGCAGAACCCACGCCGAAGGAAACCCAATCAAGTACGGAAAAGCAACAAAAGGTCGTCTGAAAACCAGCCGCCCCTTTCAGACGACCTCCCGCTAAACCCCTCCTAATTTTCCCCTGCTATCCTTCCCGCTGATTAAGGAGAACACCATGCGCGTATTGCTTGCAGAAGACGACAACATGATTGCCCAAGCCGTAGCCGCCAACCTCAAAGACAGCGGCTATGCCGTCGACTGGGTCAAAAACGGCAGCCAAGTTTCTACCGCCCTTCAGGCGCAGAACTACGACTTGCTGCTGCTCGACCTCGGACTGCCCGGCAAAGACGGGCTGGACGTCCTCACCCAAATCCGACACGAAGGCAGCCAAACCCCCGTCCTCATCGTTACCGCCCGCGACGACCTCCACAGCCGCCTCAACGGACTGGACGGCGGCGCCGACGACTACATCGTCAAACCTTTCGACATGGCGGAGCTGCAAGCCCGTATGCGCGCTGTCCTGCGCCGCCACAGCGGCCATAGCCAAACCCTGCTGACCAACGGCGCGCTCACCCTCAACCCCGCCACCTACCAAGTCGAAGTCAAAGGACAAGACAAACCCGTCCTCCTGAGCAACAAAGAATTTGCCGTCCTCCAAGCCCTGATGATGCGTCCCGGCATCATCCTCTCCCGCAGCGACCTTGAAGACAAAATCTACGGCTGGGGCGAAGAAGTCGAAAGCAACGCCGTCGATTTCCTCATCCACGCCCTACGCAAAAAGCTCAGCAAAGAACACATCCAAAACGTACGCGGCGTAGGCTGGCTGGTCGCCAAAGAGGTCGTCTGAAACCCCAATCCGCGCATCCATGCCCGCCCATGCCATAATCAATAACAAAACCTAAAACAGCCTCACCAAACACACTATGCATCACTTCATCCAGATCCTCAAACAATCCCTGCAAGTCCGTATCAGCATCGCCCTGATACTGATGTTCCTGCCTTTGTCCATCATCGCAGGCGCATTCTCCTATTACCAAACCTACCATGAAGCCGAAGAGCTTCAGGACGACCTGTTGCGCCAAACCGCCGCCTACATCAACCCCAAAACCACCGACTACACACAAATAGGCAGCGAAAACCACATCCTCATCCAAACCTTCGGACAAGAAGACACCGTCCCCCTGTCCAACACACTCGGCGAAGGATTCCACACCATCAAAGGCGGCGTTGACGACGACGATGACGATGATGACGACGAATACCGCGCCTACATCCGCCAAACCCCGCAAGGCAAAATCGCCGTACTCCAAGAAACCGAATACCGCGACGACCTCGCAGCCACCGCCGCCTACCAAAGCGTCCTCCCGCTGCTCATCGCCCTGCCCCTCATGATCCTGCTGACCGTATGGATCACCTACCGCGCCATGCGCCCCGTCAAAACCCTTTCCGCCTCACTCGGCAAACGCCGTTCAGACGACCTCTCGCCGCTGGACGGAGAAGGCGTGCCCAGCGAAATACAAGGCTTCGTTACCGCCATCAACCAATTGCTGCAACGCACAGGCGAAAACATCCGCCGCCAGCAACGCTTCATCGCCGATGCCGCCCACGAACTGCGCAGCCCACTGACCGCCCTCTCCCTTCAGGCAGAACGGCTCACCAAGCTGCCCCAATCGGACGAAGCCCGCGAACAGACCGGACTCATCCTTCAAAGCATACAGCGCAACCGCCACCTGCTCGAGCAGCTCCTGACCCACGCCCGCACCCAAGGCTCCGAGACCCAACGCAACCTGACCGACATCAGCCTGCAAGCCCAGTTCCGCCGTGTGCTACAAGAACTCATGCCCCTCGCCCTTAACAAACAGCAAGACATCGGTGTCGCCGTCGAAAACGACCTGCGCATCCGAGCCGACGACACCGAAATCTACACCCTCATCAAAACCTTCACCGACAACGCCATCCGCTACACCCCCGCAGGCGGCCGCATCGACATAGGTTTCAGCGAGACCCCGACCACCCTCGCCATCTGGGTGGAAGACGACGGCCCCGGCATCCCCGCCGCCGAACGCAGCCGCGTAACCGACGCCTTCTACCGCATACTCGGCACGGAACAGCAAGGCACCGGACTCGGACTCTCCATCGCCGATGCTATCGCCAAACGCTACGGCGGCAAACTCATCCTCGCCGACAGCCGCAACTTCGCCCACGGCCTGCTGATACAGGCGGAACTCAACAAACAACTGCTGCAAGCAGACTAAGCAAACAAAAAGGTCGTCTGAAATCCGTTTTCAGACGACCTTCTTTATTTTCCAAGCCGAATCAAGGCATCAACATACCGCCGTTGACGTGCAGCGTTTGACCGGTGATGTATTTCGCTTGGTCGGAAGCGAGAAACAATACCGCATCCGCGATGTCCTGCGCTTCGCCGAATTTGCCCAGCGAAGTTTGCGCTTCGAAGGTTTTGCGGGTTTCTTCAGGCAGCGCGCGGGTCATATCGGTGTCGATAAAGCCTGGGGCGACGCAGTTGACGGTAATGCCGCGGCTGCCGACTTCGCGCGCCATAGATTTGGAGAAACCGATCAAGCCCGCTTTTGCCGCGGCATAGTTGGTCTGACCGGCATTGCCCATCACGCCGACGACGGATGTGATGTTGATGATGCGGCCGGCGCGCTGCTTCATCATGCCGCGCAATACGGCTTTAGAGGCGCGGAACACGGATTTGAGGTTGACCTGCATGATGTCGTCCCACTCTTCTTCTTTCATACGCATCAAGAGGTTGTCGCGGGTGATGCCGGCGTTGTTGACCAGAATGTCCAACTTGCCGAACTCTTTTTCGATGTCGGCGATCAGGTTTTCGATGGTTTCGGGTTCGGCGGAATTCAATGCACGGCCTTCGCCGCCCCATTGCGCCAGACGTTCGCTAATCGCCGCTGCGCCGCTTTCGCTGGTCGCCGTACCGATGACTTTGGCACCTGCCGCCGCCAGCGTGTCGGCAATCGCTGCGCCGATACCGCGCGATGCGCCTGTTACCAATGCGATTTTGCCGCTTAAATCTTGTGTGCTCATGTTTACTTCCTTGTTTTGGGAATGGAGTCTGTTCATTTCAGACGACCTTATAGCATAAATAGTGTGATGAATCTAATTTTTGAGGTCGTCTGAAACAAAATAAGAAATAAGAAACCTCTGTACTGTCATTCCCGCGTAGGCGGGAATCCCGATCTTAATCTTTCAGAGATGTTTAGAGATTACCGTAATCTCAAATCTCTAGATTCCCGCCTACGCGGGAATGACGGTGCTGGAATTGCCTATTTCAATCTGCTATATCGGCAAATTTCAGACGACCTCTCCGTTTATTCGGGCAGGGTTATTTTTTGATGGGGCGGTATGCCCAGAATATAGCGCAACCAGTTGCCGAAGCTGTATTTTTGGTAGATTTCGGGGGGTAGCTCACGATAGGGTTTGGCGACAAATTCTGCCAAACCGCCCAAACTTTTACCGTCCCAAACGAAGATGTTGTCGGGGTGGTAGAAATCGTATTTTTGGATTTCGGCGTTGGTGGTAATCAGTTTTTTGCGGTAACCGAGGGCTTCGAAGGGGCGGAACGAGAGGCCGTTGTGAACGGGTGTTTTGAAATCTATCAGGATTTTGGCCTGCTTGGCGGCTTCGATGTTGTCGGCGAAACTTCTAATGCCGATGAAGACTTTGATGTTTTCCGTAGGATAAAAACGGCGGAGGTTTTTTACATTGGTATTCAAACAGCCGATATTGAAGTCGAGCTTCCAGCCCAGCGTTTCAGCCGCTTTGCCGAACTCGGAAATAATCGGGGCGCGTTCGGGTATATGCCAGCCGATGAAATAGAAATCGTTGGGCGGGTTTTCGGGCAGGTTGACATCGTGGTCGAAATAGAAGTTGGTGGTCGGCAGGAAGGGATGTTTCGGATTTCGCATATCGTCGGGATCAAAAACGTAAATACGGTCAAACCGGTCGGCACAATCCCAAATGGCGGGGAAACGGTCGATGCCGTCCCATTGGTAGTTGACCATATTGCCGGGACGGGTATGGCGTTTAATCATATCCAGAAACTCAGGCGAGTAGATGTCGCCGCGAATAAATAGGGCGTAATCCGCCCTGCCGTACGCTGCCAGTTTGTTTTCAACGTCTCGGATCAATTGGGCGGATTTAAAGTCTTTTTTGGCGTTTTTGTCCCGCAGCACCAGTTGCCTGAATTTGATTTTCAGACGGCAGGAAAGGGAGGGGTAACGGAAATTCAGGTTGTCCATGACGACGCTGACGACGTTGAAGCCGTGATACTCTAGGGCGGCTTCGATGACGCGGTAGATTTGGTTGTCGGCGGGCATGCCCAGAATAATCGTTTTTTGTTCGGTCGGCATGGTGTCTGTTTATGCTTTGTCTGATATGTCGAGGATTCGGCGAACCCAGTTGCCGAAGGCGTATTTGTTTTTTATTTCTTCGGAAACGGGATGGTAAGGTCGTCTGAAAAAGTCTTCCAATCCGTCAAGGCTTTCTCCGTTCCAAATGAAGATGTTGTCGGGATGGTAGAAGTCGCATTCCGCTACGGCCTGATTGGTGGTAATCAGTTTTTTGTCGAAACACAGGGCGTCGAATACGCGGAAAGACAGGCCGTAATTTTCAAATTGGACAAAATCGACGATTGCCAGGCAGTTTTTGACCTTTTGCAGGTTTTGCTCGAAGCTCAGGATGCTTTGTCTGTCCAAATAGGTAATGCCGTCGTTGCCGAAAATTTTGCTTGCGCGGTCGTCTTTGCAGTAGATGTGGAAATCCAAAGACAGCCCCAGCCTGCGTGCTTCATCGAGAAAAACGGAGGTTTGATGTTCTCTTCGTTCTTCATAACCTCCCAAAAAATAAAGACCTTCCACCCTCCCCTCTCTTTCAATCGGGAAATCGAAATAGAAATTGGTGGTTGCTTTAAAATGATGTTGGGGGTATTTCTCCACATCGTTTTTATTGAACACCCAGCAGCAGTCGAAATAAGGCAAATATTCGATGATGTCGGGAAAACGGTCGATACCGTCATATTGATAGTTAACGCATATCTTACTGTGCTCTCGGATAGCGGCGATGATTTCTTTGGGATAAATATTGGCGCGGAGGCAGAGGGCATAGTCTGCTTTGCCGCCTTCCAAGGAAGCCAGTTTTTCGGCTATCTGCTTGCGGTAGCGGGAATATTTCAGTTTTTTCTTATAATCTCCGTCTTTTTTAATATGTTTATGATACAAACCGAGAATACGGCAGCCTATGTGCGGATAGTATGAGTCCCTGTCGTCGTAACAGAGATTGATGACATTGAAGCCGTGGAAGCGCAGGTTTTTCTCTATGCACTTGTCCAACCCGTACATATAGGGAACGGCTAGGATAATGGTTTTGTTCATGATTTAGGTGTGGTGCGGTTAATTGTAGGTGCTTTAATGCAGTGAAAATTAGTTTCGATAAGTCAACACCGTACGGGGTTAAGTCCATTCGCTGTCATTTTCAGACGACCCTTTGCTGCCATCAAAAGGGTCGTCTGAAAACATCAATCTGCTTGGTTCGACAGTATTTCTTGGTATAGGCCTGCCAATTCTTCTTTTTGTTCCGCAAAAGTCCGAATATGGCTTTTCGGCAATTCAATAACTGCGCCATCGTCCATTGCTTGATAACGTTCGCAAACTTCGGCAATGGCGCGGCTCAATTCTTCCACGCCGCTGTCAAACGGGATGATCGTGCCGTTTTCGCCGTCAATAATGTCTTCGGACACGCCGCCTGCATCCGTGGCGATTACCCAAACATCACGCAACACTGCTTCCCTAACTGTCAAGCCGAAACTTTCTTTCCATTGGGTCGGGAACAGCAAAACATCGATTTCCGAGAAGAAATGGTCGATGGTATCTTGGCTGTAAGCAGGTTCGATGCGGAAGCGCTCCACGCCGTCGAAATCGCTGTCAAAAAACGAACGCGCACCAAGGTTGAGCAGATTGTCCACGACAACCAGTTCGGTATTGGGGAAACGGTGTTTCCTGAAAGCTTCCAAAATCAGATGAACGCCTTTGATTTTGGTTTTCCCGCCGACATAGCCGAAGCGGATAACGTCTTTTTTCCGTTTGGATATTTGACCCAAGGGGCGGGTAACGCCGTTTTTGTTGACGAGGACGTCCCTGCCCAAGGTTCTTTCATGCAGCTCGGCAAAATATTTGCTGGGCGCAAGCAGCATATCGATTTTCGACAGGGCGCGGGCTATGGTTTTGCTCCGTTCGTCTTCGGTATTCCATTGCTCGCGGAAGACTTCATTTTCGTCAAGCATGAACTGGTTCGGACAAATCCACCATGCGTCATGCAGGGTAACGAGGGTTTTGACACCAGCTTCCCGACAAATATCTACCATACCGACACCCATGCTTTGAATGCAGTGGATATGGGCGATGTCGGGCTGTACAAGTTCGATGATGTCTTTGACAGCTGCATCAAAACGCAGGTTTTCGTGGGCGGCTGCATCTTCTGAGGGAACGGCAACGCCGAAAACGGTTACTTTGCCGTATTCGTAACGGATAACGCTGTACGGCGGCAGCCAGCTCTTCATCGGCAAAGTCGTTACCGCATATATTTCGTAGGTTTCTTCATCGGCAAGCAGTTTGTTCAGTTGTTCGGCAACGATGGTCGCCCCGCCAAACGATTGAGGATGATAGAAAACGTTAAACGATAAGACTTTGGTCTTCCCTTTTGCGGCAGATTCAAAACGGACGGCAGGTGCAAGCTGCGTGCTGCCGATGGCTTGCGGGCTGTATGTTTCCGTGACCGTACGGTATGCCGCCTGCGCCATACTGTCGCGCAGCTCGGGATTTTGAATCAGAGTGTCGAACGCTTCATGCCATTGCTGTTCGTTGTCTGCCAGAAAGCCGTTTTCACCGTTGACAATCACATCGGCAAAAGCCGCCCTTGGCGAGCATACGGACGCCACTTTGGTAATCGAGGCTTCAAGGTATTTGATATTGCTCTTGGCATCGTTGAAAACGAAGTTTTCCAAAGGTGCGATGCTGATGTCGCATTCGGACAAATAAGTCAGGTATTCCGTATAGTTGCAAAATGGGATGCGCTCGATTTGGCTTTGTACTTCATCGAAATATTCGGGCAGCTCCAAATATCCGATGATTCTGAACCTGACATTCGGATTTTCTTTCAATATGTTGGCAAGTGCGGGAGCGGCTTCCAAGAAGTCGATGTTGTGCGTTTTGGTGCCAGAACCGTAAATAATCCGAATCAAACCGTCTTCTTGTTTTTTCAGACGACCCTCAATGCTGCGTGCCGCTGCCAGCGTTTCATCATCCAACGCGTTTTCAACCACATAAACGGTTTCCAAACCTGCTTCCTTCATGGCTTTTGCCAGCCCGGAAGTCGAAGCGATACCTTCGTCGCACGCCAACATGGCTTGACGGTAAAGTTTCGCGCCGTTGATTACGCCCTCTCTTTCTGCCGGTTCAAGCAAGTTGATGGTGCTGCTGGTTTTCAGGACGTCTTCGTCAAAAACCAGATCATCCACTTCCCATAATGTTTTGATGTTCAGACGACGGCATTCCGCAATTAAATCCATTACGCTGTCAAAACCGGGAACGCGGTAGAAAATCACCAAACTTGCCAAAGAAATCTGTTTCTTGGCTTCGTTGCTGTCCGTCCATGAAGTCACGGAACAAGGAATACCCAGCTCTTCAAGCATTTCCTGCTTTTGGATAACGCGGTATTTTTTGCATTGCGGAATACTAAGTTCGGCAATGATGGCAACTTTAGGCGCAAGCGTGTCGGCAGCATGTTTGGACAGCCGCTGGATAAACGTTTGCGGAATCGGGTCTGCCTGAATCGAATGCTCAAAAGCCGATGCAGAACTGACGGCTTTCAATATCTGTTTCACGCTTTTAATCGAATGGGTTTGCTTGTAATGGCGGCGTAAAAACTGATATGCCTTGCCGATACTGCCCTTCTCGCGTACCAAAAAACGGAAGCCTTTGCGGTAGCGGTTGGCAGAGCTGATGGCCTGTTCGGTTTTAACGAAAGGCTTGAATACCTTAACCGTCCACAACCCTTTGTATTTTGCCAATCTCCGGTTTTCTTTATGAATACTTTGCTCCAGCGATTGCTTTTCCTGCTGCAAGGTATCAATTTGTTTTTTCAGCAGTTTGATTTGTTTTTCTTGTTCTTCTAATTGCTCTTCTACGGTACTGTTACGCAACAGCATTTCAATTTGCTGTTGCAGAAATTCAGTCTGTTCGACAGACAGTTCGGTTTGTTGCAGCAGTTTTGCCATTACATGCTGTAATTCTTGGTTTTGATTTTGCATATTGGTATTGTCTTCTCGCAATTGAAGGTTTAATTCTGATAAAGATTGGATTTGTTGTTCTAATAAGGATATTTTTTGAATACAGTCGGAATATCCCAAATGATATTGCATAAACAGAACGCGGTTTTTTTCGTAGACTTTTTGCCAGTCTTCGCGGTTTAAATCAGGATTTTGTTCCAAGCGGTTAATCAGCGATGACCCGTCACGGCGTTTGCGGTAGCGGAACAATACTTCCGGAATACGGATAACGGTTCCGCCGTTGCTTAAGAGGCGTATCCAAAGATCCCAATCTTCATGTGTTGTCAGGTTTTCATCAAACCCACCCAAAGAGACGAAATCCTCGGCACGATGCATAGAAATGATAGGGATACGGTTCCCCTTCAACAGACTTTCCAAACCGTCATAATCCGGCAGATTCCATAAGCCTTCTTGCGCATCGAAATATTCCGCCAACGGATACACCAGCTTGCAGTCGGGATTGTTTTCCAAAACCGTGACGCATTTTTCGATGTAATCCGGCAGGATGAGGTCGTCTGAATCGAGAAACAGGAAGTATTTGCCCCCCGCCAGCCGCGCGGCATGGTTTCGGGCGGCAGCAACGCCTTGATTGTTTTGTACGGCGTAACGTATTGCGGGCTTGTCCGCCAGAAACCCCTTCAAATAATCGGCGTGTTCCGGGTCGGAGCCGTCGTCAACAATGATGATTTCAAAATTCTGATGGCTTTGGCTAAGGACGGACTGGATGGTTTCTACAATGTATTCCTTACAGTTGTAGTAAGGAATCATCACGGAGACGGTGGGGGACTGGGCTTGACGATTCATGCGGATAGTTCCTTTCTGTCTGTTCGGCAGCCTTCCTTGTCTTGCGATTCGGTGTTTTCAGACGACCTTTTAGACAAATCGTCCTTCAACTGACCGACGGGTCGTCTGAAAATCAACCTGCTGCCTGCTTTGGCATATTACGCAGCATGGCATAGTAACCGTTTTGCGCCATCAGCTCACCATGCGTGCCTTGTTCGACAATATGGCCTTCATCCATAACAATAATGCGGTCGGCTTGTTCGACAGTGGTCAGTCGGTGGGCGACGATGATGCTGGTGCGGTTTTCCATCAGGCGTTCGAGGGCTTGCTGCACAAGGCGTTCGGATTCGTTGTCCAGCGCGCTGGTGGCTTCATCCAAAAGCAGGATGGGGGCGTCTTTCAGAATGGCGCGAGCGATGGCGACACGTTGACGCTGACCGCCGGAGAGCTGATTGCCGTTTGCACCTATCTGTTGGTTCAAACCATGCGGCGAGCTTTCAACCAAATCTTGCAAATTCGCGGCTTTGAGGGCTGCCAATACTTCTTCTTCAGTGGCATCGGGACGGCTGTAACGGACGTTTTCCCAAAGCGTGCCTTCAAACAAAAAGACATCTTGCGAAACAAGGGCGAACTGGGAGCGCAGGTTGTCGAGTTTGATGTCTTCGATATTTACATCATCCAAATAAACCGCGCCCGAGCTCGGTTCGACGAAACGCGGAAGCAGGTTGACGGCAGTAGATTTACCGCTGCCTGAGCGGCCGACCAGGGCTACGCGTTCGCCTTTGCGGATATCGAGATTAAAGCTGTCCAAGGCTTTTTTACCGTCTGTGTGGTAGCGGACATCGACGTTATCAAATTTCAGACGACCTTCGACATTGGTCAGGATTTTTGTACCGTTATCTTTTTCAGGCTCGGTATCGAGGAATTGGCAAACGGCATCAGAAGCAATAAACATGGTCTGCATGGGGATGCTGATGTTCGCCAAGTTTTTAATCGGACTGAGCATTTGCAGCATGGCAACGATAAACGCCATAAATTCGCCGATGGTGGTATGTCCTTGTTGGCTCTGCCAAAGGGCGATAAAGATGACAATAGCCAAAGCAAACGACGCAATCAGTTCGCTGAATGGAGAACGCGCGGCAGTGGCTTGGGTGATTTTTTTACCGAGACGGACGATGGTGTCATTGACAGCGGTGAAGCGTTCGGCAGCCTGACGTTGGCCGCCGAAGAGTTTGACTACACGATGTCCTTGATGGACTTCGTTGACGACATTGTTCATGGTACCGATACTGAGTTGCGCTCCCGCAATAATGTCTTTCAGACGATTACGGTAATAGCGGGACAACAAAGACAGCAGCGGGAACATCAGGGCGACGACCAAGCTGAGCTGCCAGTTCAAATAAAGCAGGACGCAGACCAAACCGATGACAATCATGGTGTCGCGGGTCAGCACGATAAATACATTGCTGGCGTTGCTGATGGATTGTTCCGCCATTTGCACCATATTCATCAAAACCGTACCGGACGGGGTTTCCTGATGGAATTTGGAAGAAAGTTGCAGCATCTTGGCAAACATATCGCGGCGCAGATGGCTGATTGCCATAACGGAAACCCAAGTCAGCAGATATGTGCTGACATAGCGGCTGATGCCTCGAATGATGACCAAAAAGATAAAAAATACCGGCACGACCCAGACTTTATTGGGCGTCCCCCAAATCAGGTAAGTAAATTGGTCTTTCCAATTTTGCAGCGTGGCGACGATGCCGCCTGCGGTATTGAGTTCGGGCGGCGCGGAAGGCGGGGCGAAGCCTTGGTTGACCAAGGGTGCAATGAAGGCGGCGAGGTAGCTTTCGGTGGCGGCAACGCCGAAGATAGCAATTAAAGCAAAGATGATGCGTGTTTTATAAGGGCGGATATAAGCCATCAAGCGCATGAAGCTGCGCGAATCTTCTTGGGTAAACAGGCCGAAGGTCAGTTTTTCTATCATTGGCTCGGTGTTCCGGAATGATGCAGATTGAATGTTTTGTCAATCTATCGGATTGGTAAAGCTTATAATTATATCGCAACGAAGATGCTGACGCGACGAAATTGCTGTTTTTAAATGAATAACAATTTTTATTTCTGTAAAGTTTTTTCAGACGACCTTAAATGTTCAAAATAAATTGATAGTGAACTGGAATGTATAGTGGATTAACTTTAAATCAGGACA
>NZ_KV789564.1:0-7289 GCF_001807625.1 Neisseria sp. HMSC03D10 | reverse complement strand
CGTACTGGTTTAAAGTTAATCCACTATAAAACATCCCCCTGTTGCTATTCCCTCCCCTATCCGAACACAACCGACAGACATTAAAAAACGACCTTTCATTAAGAAAGGTCGTCTGAAACATAACAAGCGGCAAACTTAATGCGCTTCGATAAAGGCAGCAACTTGTTCGGAATTGGTCAAAGCGCTGCACACGGCTTCTTTGTTGATACGTTTTGCCAAACCTGCCAACACTTTGCCCGGTCCGCATTCGGCGGATTCGGCAATGCCTTCAGCAACCAGCGCATTGACGGTTTCCGTCCAGCGCACAGGGCTGTAAAGTTGGCGGACAAGCGCGTCTTTGATTTTCTCTGCATCGTCGTAAGCGGCAACATCGGCATTATGGATGACGCGGATTTGCGGTTGTTTGATTTCAACGGTTTTGAGCGCTTCGGCAAGTTTTTCCGCAGCAGGCTTCATCAGGCTGCAATGTGAAGGAACGGATACAGGCAGCGGCAGCGCGCGTTTGGCTCCCGCTTCTTTGGCGGCGTTCATGGCGCGCTCGACGGCGGCGGCATTGCCCGCGATCACGACTTGTCCGGGCGAATTGAAGTTGACGGCTTCGACCACTTCGCCTTGCGCGGCTTCTGCACAAATGGCTTTAACCTGTTCATCTTCCAAGCCGAGGATTGCCGCCATCGCACCTACGCCCTGCGGCACGGCAGACTGCATCAGTTCGGCGCGCAGGCGGACGAGTTTGACTGCATCCGCAAAATCCAATGCACCGGCGGCAACGAGTGCAGTGTATTCGCCGAGGCTGTGGCCGGCAACGACGGCAGGCGTTTTGCCGCCCGCTTCAAGATAAGCACGGTAAACGGCAACACCGGCAGCCAGCATAATGGGCTGCGTATTCACGGTCTGCCCGATGAGGTCGGCGTCCGTACCGTTAATCATCACCCACAAATCTTGACCCAATACGGCGGAAGCTTCGTCGAAGGTGTTTTTTACGACCGATTGTCCTGCGAAACCGTCCATCATATTGAGGCTTTGCGAACCCTGACCGGGGAAGAAAAATGCAAAAGACATGATATTCCTTTGTTTCAGTTTAGTTTTTCAGAAAATTCGTCAGAGGATTATCGGCGTAATGTATCAGCAGGGCATAGGTAATGGCAACATTTATTGCCACTGTCAGCCAGAAAATCTGAACAAAAGGAACTTTCTTGGTTTTGTGGCGGAACGCGGCGCGCGCAACCAATGCACCGGGCCAGCCGCCCAGCAGGCTGAATGCGTGCAGTTTATTTTCTGGGATACGGTTTTGGTATTCGTTTTTACGTCTGATTTTGCGCGCGGACTCCATCGCCGTCTGCTTGTCCTGTTGATAGAGGATGAAGGCGGCGATACTGATAAGGACGTAAATGAAAAACAGTTTATTGGAAAGCACGGCGACAACGGTCAGGAAAACGACGGCGATGACGCTGTTGATCAGGAGTGCCTGCATATCGATATTGAGCCTGTTGTAGTCGGGTGGCAATTCGTCAAACAGGAATGCTTCGTCGCCCAGTCGGACAACCTTGACGGCTTGTTGGCGGTTGCCTTCCATCGGGCGGTTGCAGTAGAAACTGACGCGCTGCCCTGTTTGCGGACGGCAGGTATTGTAATGGTACGCGCTGATGTGGAAGAAAATATTTTGGGATTCGTCGCCGAAACGGATAAAGCCGTAGCCTTTGGCATCATCCCATGTGGTAATCGTACCGCTCATAACCTGATTGGGTGGCAGCAGATTTCTTTGGGCGGATTTCGGAGCGGGATAGCGGGTTTCAGCAACCAACGGCTGCTCAATTTTGACTTCAACTTTAGGACCGTGTTCCGGACGGAAAAAGTGTACGGTTTGACCTTGCGCTTTTTGGGCGGGCGCAGCGTGTATCGATTCAGGCTCGGGTTCGGACTCAGGCGTACTGCGGATAACGGCATTGACCAGTAGCCATTGTCCGTTGGGATGGCGGCGGAGCGTGCCTTCAAGGCGGTCGCCCGCCCTAGGCGTACGGGTTTGGTCGGCAAGAAACTGTCCCAGCACAAAGACCGGCTGCCCTTCATTTGAAACATCCATTCCATAACCACCATTCTTCGACCAATCCCAGTCGGTCAGCGTAATGACCGCGCTGTCATTGTTTTTATAACCCGGATTGACGCGCTCGACACCCCTTGCGACGGCGCGGTTGTTTTCCGTTTCTATTTGAAAGCTGACACGGTGTCCGGTTTCAGGTTCTTGATAATCGGGGTGGAGGGATTGGCGGTTGGCAAAGATGCGTTGCGAAGACTCGTCGCAAATAATGGAGCCGCGGCTCATTTCCCCGAACCAATGGGCGATTGTCCCGTAATGTTTATTATGGTTCATTTTATTTTTATATTAAGGAAAAAATGTATTGGATAATAACCAGCTTTCCAATTATACCGATTTATCATAATTTATGCAGAATTTAACCATAATGAATAAAAGGTCGTCTGAAACGGTGTCGGTTTGAAGCAACTACACGTTTTCAGACAACCTTTTTTGCGTGAAAAGAATTAGGAGGTATCTACAAGCATTGAGTTGTGCATTTGAAAAATAAATTGACGCATACAAAAAGCTTCCCCCCTCCCTGTTTCAATGTAATTAAATGAAAAACTCCCTCTTAACCCCCTATCAAAAAACTGACCAAAGTCTAAAATAACTTCTTGAAAAATTATAAAAAACATAAGAGAATGAACATCTTCGCACCCGAAGAAAATCTTTACATTATCCTTTACATTGTCCATAAACGAGCTTAGGGAAATATCATGACATACCTATCACGCGCCTTCTCTTTGTCTATCCTCGCAGTCGCACTTGCCGCCTGTGGCAGCAGCGGTGGAGACTCTCCCTCAACCCAAGCAGCAAATAACGCCAAGCCGCAAACGCCTGCAACCACACCGGCCGCAGATCAATCAGGTGGCAGCAGCGGCGATTCACCTACAACCCAAGCAGCAGACAACACCAAACCGCAAACGCCTGCAACCCAACCGCCAACAGACCAGACAGCAGGCAACGCTCCCAAAGAGCCGAAGCTGACGCTGGCAACCATGCCGGATAAAAGTGCCAAGCGGATTTACGAACTGCCTTACTCGACAGTTACAGGCATTACGCAAACGAAGCTGCAAGCTAACGGCTACACTGGAGAGGTTACAGATATCCAAATCAGCGGCACCCCGACACTTGAGTCAGCCTTGCCTAAAATGGGCAAGGTGGTTTATCACGGCGATGCTTTTAACGATCGAACCGATCCTGTAGAAGGTACTATTGGCTACGGCACAAGTCCCGGTTCTTTGGAATACACCATAGATTTCGACGAACGTACCGGCCATGGAAAAATTTCCTCGCTTCAATTAGATTTTGGAGACATCATGCTGAGACAGGGCAAGCTCGAAAAAATCAATCTGGACGGACAGGAAGTCATGGGTGTACGAAGCAATGTCGATGTTGCCAGGTCGGGCGATCCTTATAATCCGGACTATATACCGGCAGGCAATTACGAATTGGGCATCTTTGGTCCGAATGCCGACTCGATTGCAGGTAAACTCAAATCGTTTTTCAATATCGGTTTCGGTGGTACGCGGGACGGTAAATAAATACTTTGTACGAAGCAGGAAAATCATATGGCAAATGCCATCTGTGTCTGATCGAACAGCGCATTTTTTGGACTTTCATAAGGTCTGAATGATGAAAGGTCGTATGAAAACCCAAAGCATCAGGTTTTCAGACGACCTTTCATATTTTAAGCGGATATAGGGCTGGTCATCTTCTTTTGATATGACACTTGCCGTCTGCCTTCCCACACAGGCAGGAATTCATCGGTAAGCTCAAGAAATCTTTGTTTGAAAAGAAATTGCTGCAATTCAAAATTGGATTCCCGCCTGCGCGGGAATAACGACATGGATAACCCCTGCTTGAATTCACTATACGGACACGCATCCATCAAAAAGGTCGTCTGAAACCGCTCCGGCGCAGTTTCAGACGACCTTTTAAGTTTCAAACGGACAAAAAATCAGTATTTCACCAATACCGCGCCCCAAGCGAAGCCGCCGCCTATGCCTTCGAGCAGCAGGTTTTGTCCGCGCTTGATTTGACCGTTTTGAATGCCGACATCAAGCGCGAGCGGGATGGAAGCGGCGGATGTGTTGCCGTGTTCCTGTACCGTCAAGATAACTTTGTCCATACTCAAACCCAAGTGTTTGGCGGTGGCGTCGATGATGCGTTTGTTGGCTTGGTGCGGCACCAGCCAGTCGATTTGATCGGGGGTATAACCTGCTTCGCTGATGACTTCGTCGGCGATTTTTGCGAGCATTTTGACCGCGAATTTAAACACGCCCGGCCCGTCCATCGTAATGTAGGGCGAGCCGCAAACTTGTCCGTTGGCGATTTGACCGGGTACGTTGAGCAGGTCGAGGTAGTTGCCGTCTGCTTTGAGTTTGCTGTGGATGATGCCCGCTTCGTCGGACGCGCCCAACACTACCGCGCCTGCGCCATCACCAAACAAAACGCAGGTCGTGCGGTCGTTCCAATCCACGATGCGGCTGAACGTTTCCGCGCCGATGACCAAAGCCTTTTTCGCCATGCTGCTTTTAATGTAGGCGTTGGCAGTGGACAGGGCGTACATAAAGCCCGCGCAGACCGCCTGTACGTCAAATGCGGGGCAGCCGTTTGCTATGCCGAGCTTTTGCTGGACGATGGTCGCGGTGGACGGGAACTGCATATCGGGGGTGGCGGTCGCCACGATAATCAAATCGATTTCATCGGCAGCGACACCCGCTGCAACCAGCGCGCGGCGTGATGCTTCGGCGGCGAGGTCGCTGGTTTTTTCGGCTTCGTCTGCAATATGGCGGAACTTGATACCGGTACGGGCGGTAATCCACTCGTCGGACGTATCGACTTTTTTCGCCAAATCGTCGTTGCTGACGCGGTTGGCGGGAAGATAGCTGCCGGTACCTAAAATTTTGGCGTATTGCATGTGAAGGCCTTTGAGCGTTGATTCGGATAATCGGCTATTGTAAGCGAAAACGGATGAATTGCCCAACGCCGCGAGGGCGTAAAACAGGTAAAGCGGGCAACGGCTTGAAAAACAAATATAAGCATATGATTTCAATAAAACTTACTTTTCAAACCATCTAAAAATTTACGTTTCCATATCCCGTTTTCAGACGACCTCGGTTACACAAAATCCCCCCAAAGCGTCTGCATCGCCGCAATCGCCGCCAGAGAAGCGGTTTCCGTCCGCAACACCCGTTTGCCCAGCGTTACCGACTGGAATCCCGCATCAAACGCCATTCTCTCCTCCTCGTCCGTCCAGCCGCCTTCCGGCCCCACCATAAAAATCAGGTCGTCTGAAAACGGCTTGACGGCACGCAAACTTTGGGCGCGGTTCAAACTCATCAACAGCTTGGTTGTTTCAGACGACATCTGTTTCAAAGCCTCGCGGTAAGGCAGCAGCGGCCGCACCTCCGGCACGATATTCCTGCCGCTTTGTTCGCAGGCAGACACCACAATTTCCTGCCAACGCGCCACCCGTTTATCCGCCCGCTCGCCACTCAGGCGCACGACGCAGCGTTCGCTGATTACCGGCTGAATAGCCACCACGCCCAGCTCCACGCTTTTCTGCAAAGTAAAATCCATACGTTCGCCACTCGATACCGACTGCACCAGCGTGATTTTCAGTGGCGACTCATTGTCCGCCTCCTCCTCGCGCAACACTTCCGCGCAGGCACGGCGTTTCTCCAAAACATCCAAACGCGCGGGATACGCCTTGCCATTGCCGTTAAACAAAACGACCTCCTCCCCGCAGCGCACGCGCAAAACATTTAAATGACGCACAACATTATCAGGCAGTTCAACGACTTGCCCCGCATATAAAGCATCAGGCAGATAAAATCTGGACATGGTTCTTCAAGTGAAAACGGATATAATAACGCGATTATACGATTTCGCACCCCAACCGCAAAAACAAGGACAAAAAGTGTTACACCGATTGCAAAAAGTCGTCCGGCACATCGCGCAAACCGAAGTCATGCCGCGCTTCCTGAATACCCCGTCGCACCGCAAAGAAGACGGCTCCATGCTCAGCGAAGCCGACCTCGCCGCCCAAACTGCCTTCGCCGCCGCCCTGCCCTTGTTGATCGACAGCCCCATGCTCGGCGAAGAAATGAGCGTACAAGAACAAACCACCCTTTGGAAACTGCACGCGCATACCGATGGGCTGTGGGTCGTCGACCCCATAGACGGCACCAACAACTTCGTCAACGGACTGCCCCATTTCGCCGTTTCCGTCGCCTTCGTCAAAAACGGCCGCGCCGAACTCGGTATCATCTATAACCCCGTCAGCGGCGAATGCTTCTACGCCGAACGTGGCAAAGGCGCATACCTCAACGGCACACCACTGCCCCTGCGCACCGTCGACAAAAAACTCAGCGAAGCCATCGCAGGCGTCGAAATCAAATACCTGCGTTCCGGCAAACTCACCAGCCGTATGAGCACGCTCGCCCCCTTCGGCACCATCCGAAGCATGGGCAGCAGCACACTCGACTGGTGCTACCTCGCCAGCGGACGCTACGACGTTTACGTCCACGGCGGGCAAAAACTGTGGGACTACGCCGCCGGCGCGCTGATTTTCGAAGAAGCAGGCGGCAACCTGTCCACTTTGGAAGGCGACGACTTCTGGAGCGGCGAACACGTTTTCAAACGCTCCGTCATCGCCGCCCTGCAACCCGCCCTGTTCGAGCGTTGGGAAAAATGGATACGGGAGAACCAATAAACCCGTTTTAACAAAAAAGCATTAATTGAACAAAACAACGATAGAAAATATGAAAAGGTTTTTCAGACGACCTTTTTGACATCAACCCACCCATTTTGAAGCAATAAACCTGATGAGCAGACCTTCCGTTATTTTCA
Organism: Neisseria sp. HMSC03D10; assembly: GCF_001807625.1. Classification (NCBI taxonomy): domain Bacteria; kingdom Pseudomonadati; phylum Pseudomonadota; class Betaproteobacteria; order Neisseriales; family Neisseriaceae; genus Neisseria; species Neisseria sp. HMSC03D10. The sequence continues at coordinate 355 of NZ_KV789564.1, read as the reverse complement.
TTGATGTGGACGACACCCTTGTCAGAAGCGTAGGCAGCACGCGCATCCCCATGCCCGAAGTCATCCGCCAAGTCCGCCGCCTGCATGAAAACGGACATATGCTTTACCTCTGGAGCAGCGGTGGGGGCGACTACGCCCGTCGCAGCGCAGAAGAATTGGGCATATCGGAATGTTTCCAAGCATTTTTACCCAAACCAAACGCCTATATTGACGATCAAGCGGTACATGAATGGCGGTTCTGCACCCACTTCCTTCCTATTAACAGCGGGCAAATCGACGGATAACTGCAAAGCGATATTTTGCCCGATGGAATTTAAATATATTCAATTAAAAACAAAATAGTACAATACTCAAC
>NZ_KV789563.1:0-4654 GCF_001807625.1 Neisseria sp. HMSC03D10 | reverse complement strand
CGTCTTTGGTCAGGCTGACAGGTTTGCCTGCTGCGCCATTGCCCACAGTCAATCCGTTGTCGGTCAGAACGCTGTCGCCGACAGTTACTTTGTTGAAGGATACGTCGTCTGAAGTCGCTACGGTGATGTTCTTACCGTCGCGGCTGACTTTGATGTTTTTGCCTTCTTTGAAGGTTACAGTGTCGCCAGCAGCAATTTTTTCAGACGAGGTTTCGTCGTTGGCTTTCAGATTCCAGCCTTTCTCGGCAGTCTCTTTCACTGACTTGATTGCGTCGTGAACGTTGTCTTTGCCGGTATCGCCGATGTTGGTCATCGTAATGGTGCCGTCATTCGCAATGGCTGCGTCTCCGCCCAATACGCCGACTGCGGTCGTACCGATGTTGTTCATGACGTTTTGAGTCGCATAAAGCTGGCTGCCGTTGATGGCATCAGTGCTGCTGTCGCTGATGCGGCCTGCGGCGACGTTGGTAATCGTGCGCTCTTTGCCTGCCGAACCGATGCTGAGTGTGGACTCAGGCGTGTTACCTGCGAAGTTGCCGAAGGTCAGGCTGCCAACGGTGGCAGAGGTCGTCTGAACGGCTGCTTCAGTCGCGGAATTGGCACCCAATGCGATGGAGTCTGCATGAGCGGCATTGGCGTTTTTACCGAAGGCAATGGCATTGCCGACGGATGCTTTTGCCGCATCACCGAAGGCAACGGTATCACCTGCGGTGGCTTTGGCGTTTTTGCCGAAGGCCACGGCACGGTTTTGCGTGGCTTGGGCGTTGTAGCCGATGGCGATGGTGTCTTCTTTTTGAGCGTCAGCTTCGTTACCCATTGCTACGGCATTATTGGCAACGGCTTTGCTGTTACGGCCTGCCGCAACAGTACCGAAAGCAGTTGCGTGGGTATTGAAGCCCAACGCGGTCGCACCTGCCGCCGTGGACTGGCTATATGGACCGAGTGCTGTGGCGGAGTCTTGGGTGGCGTTTGCACCGTCACCAAGCGCTACGCTGGATTTACCCACTGCATTGGATGATTGACCGGCTGCTAAAGAGTTTTGACCGTAAGCATTGGATGATTGGCCGACGGCTGTGGCGTTGGTGCCGCTGGCCTTGGTGTTTGAGCCGATGGCGACGGAGCCTTCGCCTTTGGTCAAACCGTTGACAGCCATATCGGATGCAGTGTCTTCGTTGACAGTGGCGTTTTTACCGATGGCGATAGAGTTAGAAATTGCCGCCTGCGCGCCTGTACCGACCGCTACGGCAAATGCGCCCGCTGCCTGCGCGTCCGCGCCTGCCGCCAGAGCATCTAATCCGGTTGCGCCATTATTGTTGTAGTTACCACGGTCATTTGAAGGCGTCTGAACACTGTAAAAATGGCTGGAGCTGCCGCCGCCCAAGCCGCCGCCCAATTGGTTGATTTTGTTATTCATCGCTTCCAAAGCGTCGTGAACATTGGCTTTGCCTGTGCCGCCCAAATCGTTCAGGGTTAGGTTGCCCTCACCGTCGATTGCAGTTTTACCGCCCAAGGCGTTTTTGACGTTGTTACCCAAGTTGAGCAGGTAAGAATTGGTTGCGTAAAGCTGGCTGCCGTTGATGGCGTCGGTGCTGGTTGCGCTGATAACACCCGCAGAGACGTTTTGAATTTGACGGGTAAAGCTGTTGGCAGGGGTGGCTGCATCAACTTTACCGACAGAAACCGTACCCTGAGAGCTTGTTCCGGCTGCGGTATAGTTACTATTCAACGTGTAGTCGCCGTTGTGGTGCGCTTCAGTCACGCTACCGCTACCCAATGCAACATCTTTTTCATTAACAGCAACGGAATCGACACCCAATGCGACTGCTTTAATGCCCAATGCGTTGGCAGTCTTACCGATGGCTACGGAGTTGTCACCGCTGGCTTTGGAAAGTGTACCGACGGCAACCGCAGATTCTTTTTCCGCCAATGCGGTTTTACCGATGGCGACGGTATTGTTGGAGCTGCCTTTTGCGGCTTCACCGATGGCGACGGTGGAAGTGACGCTCAGTTTTTGGGCATCCGTACCCATGCCTGCTTCCCTACCGATGGCGACGTTATTCGCACCGGACACAAATGCGCCGGAACGCAGACCAAGGGCGATGTTGTCCACGCCGGTAGCGTTGTTGCCCGTACCTTTACCGATGGAGATTTGGCGTTCGTTGGTATAGGCATTGCGACCGCTGTCCGCGCCGATATAGACGGTGTCAGCGCCGACCTTGCGTCCTGCGGAAACGGCATCGTCGTATACGCCCGCGTTCGTACCCACTACGATATTGCCCGTACCTGCCGCTACGGCTTTGTTACCGATGGCGACAGCGTTGTTGGCGGTGGCTTGGCTGTTTTGACCGAGTGAAGTAGAAGTTTCTGTAGTGGCAATGGCTTCTTTACCGACTGCGATGCTGCTCAAACCGGTTGCCTGAGTGGCAAAACCGACGGCAATCGCGCCTTTGGCAGAAGCAGCGGTTTGCGGACCGGCAGCCAAGGCGTTTTCAGCACCTGCATTGCTGTCCACGCCGAAAGCCGTGGCGCGCAGGCCGTTTGCCGTGCTGTCTTTACCGACGGCAGTGGTATCCTGATTGACTGTCTTGGCACCATAACCGATAGCGGTTGAGAAATGACCCGCAGCAGTCGCTCCTTTGTCTTGCGCCTGACTGCCGCCAATCGCGATGGAAGAAGTACCCTGTGCATTTGCTTTACCGCCGATGGCAATACCATAAGCTCCTGAACCGACCGTAAATTCGCCTATGGAGATGGCACGCTGTGCAGAAGCGACGGCAGTACCCATTATTGCCAGGCTGGCAGGTCCCGATGCATTGGCACCTTTACCGATCGAACTTGAACCACCGATGGCGACAGCACTCAATCCCGAAGTAGTGGAATTGAAACCAATGGCAACGCCATTACCTGCTACATCGGTTACAACGGATTTGGTACCGATGGCAACGGACGAACTGCCCTGCGCATTTGAGTTGTCACCAACTGCAATACTGCCGCTTTTGGTGTTCGCCTGATATCCGATGGAAATATTTTTGGGATCCATACCGGTCGCACCGGTTCCGATATAAACCGAATGACTACTATTGGAATTAATGCCTGCCGACGAACCGATGGCGATGACATTATTGACTCCCGAGCCGCCTTTCAGCGCGCTCTCGCCAATGGAAATATTGCGGCCGTCGGAAGAAACGGTATCGCCTGCCAATTTTCCAATACTGACATCGGCTTCACCTTTTGCTGATGCCTCCTGTCCCATAGCGATAGATTGGTTGTGATTGGCACTTGCCGCCACGCCGATGGCAATAGAACCTGTGTTGGCAGTAACCGTTTTCGGACCGATGGCAACATTACTTTCTCCGCTGGTTTGGGCTCCTTGTCCGATGGCGACAGATTTACCTTGTTTTGGGGGTTGCCCACCGGTTTGAGGAATGAAATCTAACGCCTTCGTAGTATCATCACCACAGACCACGTTGTAGCTGACGGTATCGAAATAACAGGTGTTGTAATCAGTACCATCGGCGGCTGCAGATAAAACTGTGCCATTGGCAAGGGTTTTGCCGTTATTTTCTACTGTCGCGACGGCTTGACCGCTGGCAAGCAGCAGGCCGGACATGATGGCGGTAAACGCGAAGCGCACACCTACGGAGGCAACGATGCCGCCTATGCCTGATGAAGCCGTTTTCCCATGCGCCTTGGCGAATTCCGCCACCGCGTTCCACGTCTGTGTGGTTTCGTTCCATACGACACGATAGATTATATTCATGCTGTCTCTCTGTCTTAAAATGTTAAACAAATAAATTTAATATATTATTGGATTATCGAAACAACCTACTTTTCAAACATCCAACCCAATAACCAAAAATGAAAATATCGTATTTGATACCAATATTTCGATTGCAAAAATTATTCAACGGATATGACGCATATTGTCACTTTCAAACAAATTTCAGAATTTATCTATACCTCAGATAACAATCTCTCAAACCTGATTTCAGGACCTTTTGGCTATTTATCTATCCGCTTATCTTTGATGACTTCTATTTTCTTAACTTTATTTTGCAATCAAAGTGAAACTTTATCTTTTATCTGAAAGCAATTTATATGCCAAAACCCTTTTGCCTGAATTCATCCGTACTAAAAAAATGATATTTTTAAGTATCCGACATCCAAAAATAAGAAAAGAGGTCGTCTGAAAACGTTTCAGACGACCTCTGTAAACCTTATGTTGATTAAATATTAATGAATAACTTTTAAAATACTATCCTCAGCAAGTTGGCGATGTTAAGCGGCATTATTCTGTATAATGCCGCAATGTTTTTGAAACAAGGAATACAAATGCTTACCCCAGAACAAGTCAAATCGCTGATTGAAGGCGTCGCCGCTTGCGAACACGTTGAAGTCGAAGGCGACGGACATCACTTCTTCGCCGTCATCGTCTCTTCCGAGTTTGAAGGCAAAGCCCGCCTCGCCCGCCACCGCCTGATCAAAGACGGTCTGAAGGCGCAATTGGCCAGCAACGAATTACACGCGCTGTCGATTTCCGTTGCCGCCACACCTGCGGAATGGGCGGCGAAGCAGCAATAAGCCGTACAGCAGACAAGAGAAGGTCGTCTGAAACCGGAATTAGGTTTGAACTGCACCCCAAAAGTTGGACATC
>NZ_KV789562.1:0-1707 GCF_001807625.1 Neisseria sp. HMSC03D10 | reverse complement strand
ATGTCCAACTTTTGGGGTGCAGTTCAAACTTGGAAACGGGTTTTCAGACGACCTTTTCGCAATATGCCGTGTCGTCATGCGGAATGTGGGGCGATGGCTTGCCGGGGCGGGTTATTGCCTGATGCTCAATACAGCAGTTTTTTGCGGGGTATTTCAATTATACCGACCTGTTTCAGCAGGCTGACGTCCAAATCCGTCTGCGAGGTACAGGCATCGCCGAAAACGTTTTCACAGTCGGCGTCCACGCGGACGATTCCGCCGAATTCTCCTGATTTGGCAAGGGTGTGGATGTCGGCGAAAATACCTGCGTAAATTTCGTCTGCCGCCAGCATGTCCGCTCCTTCGGCAAATACCGGCAGCCGTGCCAGCGCGGCGGCGACAGCCGAAGCGGAAGGGTAGTCAGAAATAGCGGTGGCTTTCAGGCGGATGTTTTTCGCCATGCCTTTGCCGTGATTGCGGATAACGAAGGCAATCATGCCGGGTTTGTCTTCTACCGGGCGGATGGCGGCATGCAGGACGGGGTGGACGCTTTCACGCTGCATCAGTTTTTCCCGATGCTGCATTTCGCTTTTTGCCTTGATTCTGACCGAGGCGACAGCCCACGCAAGCCAAACCAGCGCGATGGCGGCAAATGCCGTGATGACAGGGGTAAGGTCGGCGAGATAGTCTTGGGGGTTAAACCAGACGCAGGCGGTTAGAAAACCGGCAAAAAACATCAAAATGTATAAAGCCGGTGCAAAACGGCTGAGGACGGATGCGTGCATAAAGATTCCTGTCGGTGGCAGAATAAGGTCGTCTGAAAGCGCTGTGCGGTATTGTCTTAAGACAATATAATTGTAACGTAAACCATATGGTTTAACACGCCCGAATAACGAACGGCATAATCGGAAGAGGGACGGCGACGCTATTGCCTCCCGCCGCCCGCTGCTTTACCATAAGCCGCTTTCGGTAAAAATGCCGCCACCACTTCCCATCACACAACTGCCATGAAAAAACTGATCACCTCGTTGCCTATTTTCATTGTTTTGGCCGACATGGTTTACGGCTTTGTCCTCAATATCTCGCAAGGGCTTAATTTGCAGCAAAGCACGCCTTCTGACGGCGGACTTGCCGTTACCCCCGACATTGCGTTCAACAGCCTGCAAATTATTGCCAACGGCGGCATGATGGTTATTATCGGCTTCGGACTGCTGACTCTGCTCCAACTTAACGGTACGGTTTTAAAACGCCGTATCCTGCCCATCGGCATTTTCCGCACGTTGGGGCTGCTGGCGGTATTGGCATTCAGCGTGCCGTCGCTGTGGGAATGGGGCAATGCGCTGATTTCCGCTGCGGCAGGGCATCCCGTGTTCAATTTCGGTAACCCGCGCTATTTGGTCAGCGCATTTTGTATGCCGCTGCTTGCCTTATTGTGTCTGAAGCGGCTGTACGATTGGTACAGGCTGCACCGGTTGCCGCAGGCGGATACAGCCGTGCCTGCCGCATCACAGGAACTGGATAGAAAGGTCGTCTGAAAATCCTTTTTCGGTTTTTCAGACGACCGGTTTTCATAGGTTTAGGGAGATAAAGAATATCGGAAAATAGCAAGGGAAAGATACTTAAACCTAATGATATATAACGTGAATTTGAGATAAGGCTCTCTTTGCCTGATGGCGGACTGTGCGTCGCAGACCCATCGAGACCTTTGCAAAATTCCCCAAAATCCCC
>NZ_KV789561.1:928-1213 GCF_001807625.1 Neisseria sp. HMSC03D10 | reverse complement strand
TGGGGGGCAGTTCAGTTTTTCAGACGACCTTTATTAAAGTTGGGTTTTCAACTTGACTTACGTTTGATACCTAAATAATCAAAACTCTGAAGTCTGCAGCACACTGCCTCCATCGTCTCGTTTGAGTAGCCGCCAGACCGCATCGGTTTTCCAAATTGCGGTCGTACCATTTTGTAGGGGCTGAAGGTATTCACCATCATCAGGAAAGATTTCTCCCTTTTCGAAATGCCGTTCTATTGCATTCTCCAGATTGTCGGGTATCCACATCCCGGCATAAGGTGCTTC
>NZ_KV789561.1:0-908 GCF_001807625.1 Neisseria sp. HMSC03D10 | reverse complement strand
GAAGCCGAGTAGCGGTTTTTGCCGTTGCCGAAAGCAGTATGCAGCGAATCATTCAGCTTTTGCGTCAGTATCGGCCGCATCAGGTTGTTCACTACCAGGTAATTAATAGGCAACGGTTTGGTTTTATCTCCCAAGTCGGGAAACTTCCCTGCTTTGAATACCATGGTGCCGTTATAGGTCTTCAGTGTAATATCACGATAATGGTTCAAAACGTTTTGGATTTCCGTGCTGTTCAGTTTATCTTGGAACGCTTTGCCGACAAGGGTATACCAACTGACGGACTTAATGCCTTCGTACCAGAGAGAGTCGTGATGTCCTCCTGAATCGGGTGTTACCCCCCAATAGCGTTTGGTCACGGAATATTCGTAAAACTGATATTTGTGGTAGGCGTAGGGCAGGACGATGCTCAGTCCGGCATAACCGTGGAAAATATCAAAGTGCTTGCACAGATATTCTATCCAGCTTTCATACTCGCGACGTTTTTCCGAGGAGGACAAAAAAGACAGCGGAAAGGTGATCCTGAGATAGGACAGGTCATTAACTCCGCCTAAGGGGTGAGCGGATAGGGTTTTGATTTCATATTCCGCCGCCCTGTTGGAAGGACCGGAGTTCAGCACGCCATGCAAGCTTTCCCCCTGTTCGGCATTTTGAATCATTTTATCGATTTTTTTTTGAAATGCGTTCGGATTGATACGGGCAAAACGGCGCATCCCGTCCCAAAAGTGTGTTTTCAAATATCCGTGGTACTGCGAATAAAAGCGTTCGAAAACTTCCAGCGTCTTGCGTTGTCCCGCTACCGAACCGCCGCCCGTATAGTAGATCAATATGGTCAGTCCCAGACGGGCATTGATATTGTAATCTTCGTCATACATCAGGATTTCATCGGCTTCCCGTTGCAGGGATTCATA
>NZ_KV789560.1:9638-19057 GCF_001807625.1 Neisseria sp. HMSC03D10 | reverse complement strand
AAATACTGTAAACAACGCTACTGGTTTCTACAGCTTATACGCGCGCCATCCATAGGAACAACCCTGATACGCTCGTCCGCACGCAGGCTGCGCCGCTGCTCGTCCCTTTGGTGGAGGAAGGTTGGTTGGAACATGAAGTTACCCGCCTGACCGTATGCGAATACCTCAAACCATTGCTTGCAGACGGCATCGATACGCTGGTGTTGGGCTGAACGCACTTTCCCTTGCTCAAGCCCTTAATCGGTAGGGAGGCGGGTAATGTCGCTTTGGTTGATTCTGCAATTACGACGGCTGAAGAAACAGCACGCGTCCTTGCGCAGGAGGGATTACTCAATACTGACAACAATAATCCCGACTATCGTTTTTATGTCAGCGATATTCCTTTGAAATTCAGAACGATAGGCGAACGTTTTCTGGGTAGGACGATGGAGCAGATTGAAATGGTGTCTTTGGGTTAGGCAAGGTTTGCTCAAACACCCGCATATCCGGAGTAAGGATGTGCGGGTGTTTTTTGTGAAGGTACGTCAGAAAATGTTTGCAAATTACATTTTAAGTTAATAAAATATAAACTATTATCATTTTTAAAAATTTGATATGAAAAATTCACTTATTGCCCAAGCAGCCGGTATCCTGCCTGTGCTGCTGCTTTCTGCCTGCGCGGGCGGCGGCAGTTTCGATTTGGACAGCGTGGAAACGAAACAGCACAACCCGCAGTCCGAAGCACCGAAATACCAAGACGAACAGACTGAAAAACCGGCAAAACCCGATGAAGCGCAGGCGGCGGAAAACGACCGTCCGGTTTACGGTTTTGCAGCCAAAATACCGCGTCGGAACTGGCACCCGAAAAATAAAGAAGATCATAAGGCATTATCAGAAGCGGATTGGGAGAAATTAGGTGCGGGTGAGCCGGGTGAGTTTCCCCAAAAGAATGAGATTTTTGCGATGGATAAGGGTACGCTGAACGAATCCATCACAACGGGCGACGGCAAAAGCCGTGTGGAAGGATACACGGATTTCCAATATGTCCGCTCGGGCTATATCTACCGCAACGGTGCCAATAAAATCGATTTCAAAAACAATATCGCCCTTTCCGGCGCGGACGGCTACCTTTTCTACAAAGGCAGCAATCCTTCCCAAGCTCTGCCGATGGGCAAGTCGATTTACAAAGGCACTTGGGATTATGTAACCGATGCCAAGGAAAAACAGAAGTTTTCCCAGTTGGGTAATTCGCAAGCGGGCGATAGGTACGGGGCTTTGTCTGCCGAGGAAGCGGATGTGTTGCGCAATAAAAGCGAGGCACCGGAAGGTCAGACCGATTTTGGGCTGACCAGCGAGTTTGAGGTAGACTTCGCCGCCAAGACCATGACCGGCGCGCTCTACCGCAATAACCGGATTACCCATAACGAAACCGAAAATAAAGCCAAACAAATTAAACGTTACGACATTCAGGCTAACCTGCACGGTAACCGTTTCAAAGGTAAGGCGTTGGCTGCAGATAAAGATACTGGGAACGGTCATCCCTTCGTTTCTGATTCTGATAGTCTGGAAGGTGGTTTCTACGGGCCTCAGGGCGATGAGTTGGGCGGCAAGTTTTTGGCAAACGATAAGAAAGTGCTTGCCGTATTCAGCGCGAAACAGAAAGATGGTGCAGAAAAACCATTGGCTGAAGCCTTTATGGACGCTTACCGTATCGGTGCGGATTTTGTGAAAAAACAGATAGACAGCTTCGGCAACGTGGCCAAACTGCTGATTGACGGCGTAGAGCTTGCGCTTGTGCCGTCCGAAGGCACTCAGACGGCATTCCAGCATGTATTTGAGAAAGACGGTGTGAAGGTGTCGGTATGCTGCTCCAATTTGGATTACCTGCATTTCGGGGTGTTGGAACACGGCGGTTCGCACGATATGTTCCTGCAGGGCAGCCGTACGCCGGTTTCCGATATGCCTGTAACGGCGGGAGAGGCGGTATATCGCGGTACATGGTCGGGTACTATTGTTAATGGTACGAGCTGGAGTGTCGAACCTTCCAATAAGGAAGGCGGTAACCGGGCGGAGTTTAAAGTTAATTTTGCCGAGAAAACCCTCAACGGTATGCTGACGGCGAAAGACCGCATTGCCCCCGTATTCACCATCACTGCCACGATTCAGGGCAACGGTTTTTCAGGTGTGGCGAAAACCGGTGAAAACGGCTTTGCATTAGATCCGAAAAATACCATCGATCCGAAACGGACGAATATCCGTGCAGATGTGTCCGGTGGCTTCTACGGCAAAAACGCCATTGAGATGGGCGGATCGTTCTCCGGAAATACATTGGAGGGAGAAAGCGGCAAGGCGGCAGTGGTATTCGGTGCGAAACGCCAACAGCTTGTCCGGTAAACTGGGCTGCCGGTTGAAAGAGGAAAGTTCTTCAGACGGCATATCGGCTTTAAATGCCGCCTGAAGGCAGTAAGTAGAGAAATGATATGAAACAGCAACATTTGTTCCGATTAAATATTTTGTGCCTGTCGCTGATGACTGCGCTGCCTGCTTATGCGGATGTTTTACCGGCCGGACAAGTGTGGGAAAAGCAGCTCGATACCGTGCAGGTCAATGCGAAAAAACAGAAAACCCGCCGTGATAACGAAGTAACCGGGCTGGGCAAGCTGGTCAAATCTTCCGAGACGCTAAGTAAAGAACAGGTTTTGAATATCCGAGACCTGACCCGTTACGATCCGGGTATTGCCGTGGTCGAACAGGGTCGGGGCGCAAGTTCCGGCTATTCAATACGCGGCATGGATAAAAACCGCGTTTCCTTAACGGTAGACGGCGTTTCGCAAATACAGTCCTACACCGCGCAGGCGGCATTGGGTGGGACGAGGACGGCGGGCAGCAGCGGCGCAATCAATGAAATTGAGTATGAAAACGTTAAGACCGTTGAAATCAGCAAGGGTTCGAATTCATCAGAATACGGAAACGGCGCATTGGCAGGTTCGGTCGCATTTCAAACCAAAACCGCAGCCGACATTATCGGAGAGGGAAAACAGTGGGGCATTCAGAGTAAAACTGCCTATTCTGGAAAAGACCATGCCCTGACACAGTCCCTTGCGCTTGCAGGACGCAGCGGCGGCGCGGAAGCCCTCCTTATTTATACTAAACGGCGGGGGCAGGAAATCCATGCGCATAAAGATGCTGGTAAAGGTGTGCAGAGTTTCAACCGGCTGATGCCGGTCGAGGATACCCATCCGTACGCAAATTTCATTGTCGAAGAGGAATGTTCCAATGGATATGCGGCCTGTAAAGACAATGCGAAAAAAGATGCTTTGGCCAAAGATGAGCGCAAAACCGTCAGCACGCAGGATTATACCGGCCCCAGCCGCTTCCTTGCGGACCCGCTTGAGTATGGCAGCCAATCATGGCTGTTCCGACCGGGTTGGCATTTGGACAACCGCCATTATGTCGGAGCCGTTCTTGAACGTACGCAGCAGACCTTTGATACACGGGATATGACTGTTCCTGCCTATTTTACCGAGGCCGATCTGAATGAAAGTGTCCGGAGAAACGGTACGCCGAGCGGCTTTGGCAAATATTCGGGCAATAATAAGGCCGAAAGGCTGTTTGTTCAGGGAGAGGGCGGTACATTGCAGGGTATCGGTTACGGTACCGGCGTGTTTTATGATGAACGCCATACTAAAAACCGGTACGGGGTCGAATATGTTTACCATAATGCTGACAAGGATACCTGGGCCGATTACGCCCGACTTTCTTATGACCGGCAAGGTATAGATTTGGACAACCGTTTGCAGCAGACGCATTGCTCTCACGACGGTTCGGATAAAAATTGCCGTCCCGACGGCAATAAACCGTATTCCTTCTATAAATCCGACCGGATGATTTATGAAGAAAGCCGAAACCTGTTCCAAGCAGTATTTAAAAAGGCATTTAATACGGCCAAAATCCGTCACAATTTGAGTATCAATCTAGGGTACGACCGCTTTAAGTCGCAATTGTCCCACAGCGATTATTATCTTCAAAACGCAGTTCAGGCATATGGATCGAAAATCCCGGAAGGGGCGCAGTCACCCAACGGAAGTCAAGGCAAACCGTATTGGGTGTCTATTGGCAAGACCACGGTCAATACATCGCCGATATGCCGTTTCGGCAATAACACCTATACAGACTGCACACCGAGGAATATCGGCGGCAACGGTTATTATGCAGCCGTTCAAGACAATGTTCGTTTGGGAAGGTGGGCGGATGTCGGAGCAGGCATACGTTACGATTACCGCAGTACGCATTCGGAAGATAAGAGTGTCTCTACCGGCACTCACCGCAACCTTTCTTGGAACGCAGGCGTAGTCCTCAAGCCTTTCACCTGGATGGATTTGACTTATCGCGCTTCTACGGGCTTCCGTCTACCGTCGTTTGCCGAAATGTACGGCTGGAGAGCCGGGGAGTCTTTGAAAACGTTGGATCTGAAACCGGAAAAATCCTTTAATAGAGAGACAGGTATTGTATTTAAAGGGGACTTCGGCAATTTGGAAGCCAGCTATTTCAACAATGCTTATCGCGACCTGATTGCATTCGGTTATGAAACCCGAACTCAAAACGGGCAAACTTCGGCTTCTGGCGACCCCGGATACCGAAATGCTCAAAATGCACGGATAGCCGGTATCAATATTTTGGGTAAAATCGATTGGCACGGTGTATGGGGCGGGTTGCCGGACGGGTTGTATTCCACGCTTGCCTATAACCGTATCAAGGTCAAAGATGCCGATATACGCGCCGACAGGACGTTTGTAACTTCATATCTCTTTGATGCCGTCCAACCTTCACGATATGTATTGGGTTTGGGTTACGACCATCCTGACGGAATATGGGGTATCAATACGATGTTTACTTATTCCAAGGCAAAATCTGTTGACGAACTGCTAGGCAGCCAGGCGCTGTTGAACGGTAATGCCAATGCTAAAAAAGCAGCATCACGGCGGACGCGGCCTTGGCATGTTACGGATGTTTCCGGATATTACAATATCAAGAAACACCTGACCCTGCGCGCAGGCGTGTATAACCTCTTCAACTACCGGTATACCACTTGGGAGTCTGTAAGGCAGACTGCCGAAGGAGCGGTCAATAGGCACAATAATGTCGGCAGGTATAACCGCTACGCCGCACCGGGACGAAATTACACCCTGACTTTGGAGATGAAGTTTTAACCTAAGCAACCGTGCATCAAGGCAATAGGTGAACGGCACGGATATTGCGGTAAAATTAGAAACGCCGTCTGAAGAATTTCAGACGGCGTTTTTCAATATTCCGGATTAATTGGAGCCTACTTTGATTTTTTGCCACAAGTTGACAGACAGTTTTTTCGCATCTGCGCTCATTTGAGGCATCACGAAACCGTCTTTCATGTCTTGCTCGTTCGGGAAAATAGAACGTGTGTTCACCAGCTCGGCAGGCATTTTTTCGCGTGCCGGTTTGCTGGCCGGCGCGAAGGTTACGGCGATACCGTTTTTCGCAGCCACTTCGGGATCGAGCGTGTAGTTGATGTATTTGTGGGCATTGGCGATGTTTTTCGCATCGGCCGGAATCAACCAAGATTCAATCCAGAATCCCATACCTTTCGGCGTCAAGACTTCAATACCGACATTGTTTTTCACTTCTTCGGAACGGGCTTTCGCCAAGTTTAAGTCGCCGCCGTTACCCGCTGCGAGACAGATGTCGCCGCGTGCCAATTCGTCAATGATAGACGGACTGAAACGTTTTACATCAGGACGGATGGCTTTCAGCACTTCCGCCGCCGCTTTCAAATCATCAGGATTTGTGCCTTTGGGGTCTTTACCCAAGTAGTTCAGCAAAATTGGGAACATCTCGCTCGGCGTATCCCACAAGGCGATACCGCAGGATTTCAGCTTGTTGGTGTATTCAGGCTTGAACAGCAAATCCCAACCGTTTTCAGGCAGCTTGCCGCCCAAAAGTTCTTTGCCCTTCGCCGTAATTGCCAAAGTGTTGACGCCGGAGAAATAAGGAACGGCATACTGGTTGCCCGGATCGGCAGTTTCCAGCATTTTCAACAATTCGGGATCGATGTTTTTATAATTGGGAATCAAGTCTTTATTGATTTTTTGATAAGCACCCGCTTCGATTTGGCGGGGCAGGAAGGCGATGCCGGGAACAACCAAGTCATAGCCGGATTTACCGGTCAGCATTTTGGCTTCGAGGGTTTCGTTGTTTTCGTAAAGGTCGTAGGTCAGCTTCAGCTTATTGGCTTTTTTGAAGTCTTCAACGGTACTCTCGTCAACGTAGTTCGACCAGTTGTAGATGTTCAAAGTATCGGTGGCGGCTGCTTCGGCATTGGCAGCAGGCGCGCTGCCTGCTTGAGGTTGCTCGGTTTTTTTCTCGCCACCGCCGCAAGCGGCCAGCGACAATGCCGCCAATACGGCTAATACGGATTTTTTCATACGGGCAGATTCCTGATGAAAGATTGTTAACGGAAAATGAACACTCTGCACCCCATCAATACCCCGGCGCAAAGCGGGGCTATTGTAATGGAAGTGGGTGAGAACTCAAAGCAATATCTGACTGATTTTTATTGAAATAAGTCATGATTTCTTAGACTCGGGAAAACGGCGTTGCACAAGATGTCGTTTTTGGGCAAAATACGGGCGATTTGCGCGCGCAAACAGAGAAAATACTTGCATATAGAGGAATCTGTCTTTAGAATTGCGCGTTTACAGAATTTATTTTTTCAGGAGATATTCAATATGGCAAACAGCGCACAAGCCCGCAAACGTGCCCGCCAATCGGTTAAACAACGCGCCCACAACGCCAGCCTGCGTACCGCATTCCGTACCGCGGTGAAAAAAGTGTTGAAAGCAGTTGAAGCCGGCGACAAAGCTGCTGCTCAAGCAGTTTACCAAGAGTCCGTTAAAGTCATCGACCGTATCGCTGACAAAGGCGTATTCCACAAAAACAAAGCAGCCCGCCATAAGAGCCGTCTGTCTGCCAAAGTAAAAGCATTAGCTTAATCTTTTTCGCCCATCGCCTTGGCGTGTTACCGCGTCGGGACAGGCAAGCAGATAACGATGCCCCTGAGGTCTTAACCTTTCAGGGGCATTGCCGTATGTGGTGCAAGTTGATGTAAACTTTTCAGACGACCTGCCGTAAAGCAGACGTAAGGCGGTAAAATGCGGTTTAATCTATTTTTCAAACGATTAATCCCGATTTTCAGGCAAAAGGTCGTCTGAAAACGCCCAATCGGCAATCCCATGAATGAAATGATGAACAAGATGTTGAAACACGATTTGGCGCAAAGCGATGCCCTAAAGAACAAAAAACCGTCATTCTCCAAATGTCGGCGCGCCTTGATGCTTATCCTTGTCGGCGGAACAGCCGCCCCTGTCGCCTATGCCGACACGGCTTTGCAATGCACCTCCATTCAAGACAATGCCACCCGTTTGGCGTGTTACGACAGCATTTACTCAGCTCAACTGCCGCCGCAAGCACCGCTGCCCGTCATTCGCGAAGAAACCGCCAAAGCGCCGGTCGATTTGCCCAAAACCATCAGCACCAGCCGCGAGAAAAAAGCGGCGACGATTGTGTTTGACGAAAATAAAGAACAATCCACCCTTTCGGAAGACAATCTCCGCACCGCAGCCGATGCCTACACGCCGCTGAGCCTGATGTACGATTTGGACAAAAACGACTCGCGCGGCTTGTTGAGCGTGCGCGAGCACAATCCCATGTACCTGATGCCCGCATGGTACAACAGCTCGCCCAACCTCCATCCCCATTCCCCTTCGCGCAGCACGACCAATCAGGAAAAATTCAGCGAACAGAAACACATAGAAACCAAACTGCAAGTTTCGTTCAAAAGCAAAATCGCTGAAGATTTGTTTAAAACCCGCGCGGATTTGTGGTTCGGCTACACCCAAAAATCCGATTGGCAGATTTACAACCAAGGCAGAAAATCCGCACCGTTCCGCAACACCGATTACGAACCTGAAATCTTCCTGACCCAGCCCGTGAAGGCAGATTTGCCGTTCGGCGGCAAACTGCGGATGGTCGGCGCAGGCTTCGTCCACCAATCCAACGGACAAAGCCGTCCCGAATCCCGCTCATGGAACCGCGTTTACGCATTGGCGGGGATGGAATGGGGCAAGCTGACCGTCATCCCGCGCGTGTGGATGCGCGCATTCGATCAGACCGGCGAAAACAACGACAATCCCGACATTACCGACTACATGGGTTATGGCGATTTGAAGCTGCAATACCGTCTGAACGACAAACAAAATATTTCGTCCCTGCTACGCTACAATCCCAAAACCGGACACGGCGCGGTTGAAGCCGCCTATACTTTCCCAATTAAAGGCAAACTCAAAGGCGTCGTGCGCGGCTTTCACGGCTACGGCGAAAGCCTGATTGATTACAACCACAAACAAAACGGCATCGGCATCGGTCTGATGTTCAACGACTGGGACGGAATTTGACGCCCAACCCCGTTTTCAGACGACCTTATTACACCATGTTGTACACAGGTCGTCTGAAAGCAAAACAAACACCCTCCCCATATTAAAAACACTCGTTTCCTATCGCCCAAACGCGTATAATGCAACGTTTGGGCGATATTTGTCGGAATGACACAGAAGATGACAGAACAAACGGCCGAAGGCGGAAAAGTTGCCAAGGCATTAAAAAAATATCTAATTACAGGCATGCTGGTGTGGCTGCCGATAACCGTAACCATTTGGGCGGTCAGCTATATCATATCAGCCGCCGACCGGCTGATCAGCCTGCTGCCCGAGCAATGGCAGCCACAATATTTCTGGGGATTCAATATTCCCGGCCTGGGCATTATTGCCGCCATTGTCGTCTTATTTCTGACCGGCGTGTTCGCCGCCAACGTTTTGGGGCGTCAAATCCTCGCCGCATGGGACAGCCTGTTGGGACGGATCCCCGTCGTCAAATCCATCTATTCCAGCGTTAAAAAAGTATCCGAGTCCCTGCTCTCCGACAGCAGCCGCTCGTTCAGAACGCCCGTGCTGGTTCCATTCCCGCAACCCAATATTTGGACGATTGCCTTTGTATCAGGGCATATTCCCGACAAACTCAAAGGCAGCCTGCCGCACGATGACGACTATCTTTCCGTCTATGTGCCGACCACGCCCAACCCGACCGGTGGCTATTACATCATGGTGAAAAAAAGCGACGTGCGCGAACTCGATATGAGCGTGGACGAAGCATTGAAATATGTGATTTCGTTGGGCATGGTGATGCCGGATGACTTGCCGCTCAAAGCCCAAGCCGAAATACGATGTTTAGAAAAATAAACTAGAGATGGTAAACACATGACACATGGTCGTTTTGGCCTTGATTCATGGCTATTTACATTGTCATTATTGTTTTTAGCTGTTGTATAGTGGATTAACTTTAAACCAGTACGG
>NZ_KV789560.1:0-9618 GCF_001807625.1 Neisseria sp. HMSC03D10 | reverse complement strand
TGTCCTGATTTAAATTTAATCCACTATACTTTGGCGTTGGGAAAATCGTGACTACTGAAATTTTCAGACGAGCTGAACGCATAAACCGACAGCCTGAAAGTTTATTCAACCTCCAAATATAAACATGAAATATTTATCTGTTTTATTGCTTGCCTTGTTTCTGCCCAATCTAGCCGTCTCCGCACCTGTAACCAACAGTAAAGGCGAAGAGGTATTTCTATTTGATTGGCACAAACAACCCGCTTTCAAAAAGCTTTGGCACGAACAAGTCGGCAAACATGCACCCAAAGCCCCTATGCACAATTGGGTGCGTAAAATGGCAGGGCCAATGCCGCCGCTGGAAAGTGTGAAAATCGGCGGCAAGACCTATTACTACACCACCATGTGCCAACCGCATAACTGCGGAGGCAACAACATGTATATTCTGACTGACAAGCAACATATCGCTGCTTATCATGTTGTTTATAAAAATGATGACTCCTTTTCTGCAGACAATCCGGATCAAATCTACATTTACGGTAAGCCCACGGAAGCAGAATTAAATTTTCTGAAGGCAGAATGGCGTAAAGAACAAAACAATTAAGGTGTCTTTTTTCAGACGACCTTTTCCTTCTTTTCAAATTGAACAATATAAAAAGGTGATTTTATGCGTACCAACTATTGCGGCCTGATCAGCGAGCAATATTTAGACCAAACCGTAACCGTCAAAGGCTGGGTACACCGCCGACGCGACCACGGCGGTGTGATTTTTATCGACCTGCGCGACCGCGAAGGCATCGTCCAAGTCGTGATTGACCCCGATACGCCCGAAGCGTTTGCCACTGCCGATTCCGCCCGCAACGAATACGTTTTGAGCATTACCGGCCGCGTGCGCAACCGTCCCGAAGGTACGACCAACGACAAAATGATTTCCGGCAAAATCGAAATCCTTGCCAAAGAAATCGAAGTCTTGAACGCTGCCGCTACGCCGCCGTTCCAAATTGACGACGAAAACATCAGCGAAAACGTGCGTCTGACCAACCGCGTTATCGACCTGCGCCGTCCGGTGATGCAGCGCAACCTGCGCCTGCGTTATCAAGTCGCTATGGGCGTCCGCCGTTATCTGGATGCGCAAGGCTTCATCGACATCGAAACCCCGATGCTGACCCGCTCCACTCCCGAAGGCGCGCGCGACTACCTCGTGCCGAGCCGCGTTCATCCGGGCGAGTTTTTCGCTTTGCCGCAATCGCCGCAATTATTCAAACAACTGTTGATGGTGGCGGGTTTCGACCGTTACTACCAAATCACCAAGTGCTTCCGCGACGAAGACTTGCGTGCCGACCGCCAGCCCGAATTCACCCAAATCGACTTGGAAACCTCGTTCTTGAACGAGGATGAAATCATGGACATCACCGAAGGTATGGCAAAACAAGTCTTCCAAGACGCGCTGGGCGTGGACTTGGGCGACTTCCCGCGTATGCCTTACTCTGAAGCCATGTTCTACTACGGCTCCGACAAACCCGATATGCGCATCAGCCTGAAATTCACCGAGTTGACCGACCTGATGAAAACGGAAGAATTCAAAGTCTTCCGTGGCGCAGCCGACATGAAAGGCGGCCGCGTGGTTGCCCTGCGCGTACCGAACGGCGCGAAATTCAGTCGCAAAGAAATCGACGAATACACCAAATTTGTTGGCATCTACGGCGCGAAAGGTTTGGCGTACATCAAAGTGAACGATGTCAGCAACCTCTCCAACGGCGAAGACAGCGGCCTGCAATCTCCAATCGTGAAATTCCTGTCTGAAAACGCCCTGAAAGAAATCATTGCCCGTACCGGAGCACAAAACGGCGACATCATCTTCTTCGGCGCGGACAAAACCAAAGTCGTGAACGAAGCCATCGGCGCGTTGCGTATCAAAGTCGGTTTGGAACACGGCAAAGACAACGGCTACTTCGTGGACGAATGGAAACCTTTGTGGGTCGTCGATTTTCCGATGTTCGAATACGACGAAGACGCTGACCGCTACGTTGCCGTACACCATCCGTTTACCGCGCCTAAAGAAGGTCACGAAGACCTGATGGTTTCCGACCCGGCAAACTGCCTGGCACGCGCCTACGATATGGTGTTGAACGGCTGGGAAATCGGCGGCGGTTCTATCCGTATCCACCGCGCAGACGTACAGGAAAAAGTGTTCGCCGCGCTGAAAATCAGCCCTGAAGAGCAGCAGGAAAAATTCGGCTTCCTCTTGGATAACTTGAAATTCGGCGCGCCTCCGCACGGCGGTTTGGCATTCGGCCTCGACCGTCTGGTAACACTGATGACCGGCGCCGAGTCCATCCGCGACGTGATTGCCTTCCCGAAAACCCAACGCGCCCAATGTCTGCTGACCAACGCGCCGAATTCCGTGGACGACAAACAACTGCGCGAATTGAGTTTGCGCCTGCGTCAAAAAGCGACCGAAAATAAAGAAGCGTAATTTTTAAAAGCAGGTGGGCAACACCTGACAGCCAAAAGGTCGTCTGAAACCTAATTACACGGGTTTCAGACGACCTTTTTCATTGTTGGTAGCAAAGTATTGCGGAAAAGAGCTTTTTAATTCGGATTTGCTGCATGGTTCATGCTTTGGGGAGTTTTATCTGTTTGATTTGTATGTATTCGAAAGCCGTTGCTGATTTTTGTAAGCAGGGAAAAAAGGGGAGTGCATCGTGGTAAAAGAGGTTGTCTGATATTGAATCTAGGATTGTTATTATTCTTATGATTATGCGCTATTTGCAGGAAGGACTTATATAAATAGGACGTTTTGCATCATGTAATATTTATTACAGTTAATATTTTTTAACAAATCCAATGTTAAGGTTGTTTATTTTTTTTGTTATTTTGATTTTTAATACTTGTATAACTTCGTAAAATATAAGAAAATTTCACCATATCGCGTTTGTTTTTGAGTTTTTATGTTATTTGTTTAGCGAAGACTGTTAAGTAATAAATCCAAAGGGATGAAGTTGGAATGTAATATTATGAAAAATAATTTTAGAGGTGAATAATGTTGTTATTTACAATACTTGCGGTGTTTGTTCTTGGGATAATGTGCTTCTTGATGATTATCATGAGGATGCATATTAAACGCTTTGCCTATAACGTTACGCAGGATTATCGCTATGACTGTTTGCCCCAGCATTTTGTAGCGCGATTGGAGGGTGGAGTTATAAAACTACCTCAAGAAGTGGATATTAATGATACGGTCTTGGCTGCGGTCAGTGTTGAAACTTCTTTGTTGGGCAAATGGTTGTTGCCCTATATTAAGATTGAAACCCGCAAAGGTATTTGGAAACATTACATCGAATTTGGCGGTAGAGGCGTGAGATATTTGAACTTCAGCGATATGTTTGATGCTGAAAGTCGGGAAATTTCCTTGTGGGGCAGAAGGGTCTTGTTGAAAAATCAGGAAGTCAGACTGACTGTTTATCCGCGTATGTCTTTGGATGATAAAAAAATCCTAGTGCTTGCGCCGCACGCTGACGATGCGGAGTTGGCAGCTTACGGCCTGTATGAAAAATATGCTGCAAATGCGATGGTGGTAACGGTAACGGCAAGCGAAGCGGGGCGTTTCCATTATGAAAACCTTTTCTGCAAACAATGCCCAACGGAAACTAAGGAGCAATATTTGGAAAAGGGGCGGATGCGGGTCTGGAACAGTCTGACCGTTCCGCTTTTGGCAGGGGTATCGTCTGAAAACATTTTGCAGCTCGGTTTTTTTGATACAACGCTGAAAACTTTATACAACCACCCTGAACGTGAAATTCCTTCTGCGAAGCTGGAAACGGCAGATGTGGGTATTTTCCGGAGAGCCAATAAGTCTGTTATATCAGAGGGTTTGCACGGTGGTTCGAATTGGCATGATTTGGTGGACAATATGGCTTACGTCATCGAATCATTCCGTCCTGATGTTATCGTTACGCCTTCGCCGAATATTGATGTCCATACCGATCATCAATGTACTACCATCGCCGCTGTCGAGGCATTGAGAAAGTTGAATTACACCAACGGTTCGCTGTTTTTATATACGGTTCACTATTTGACCGACGATTATCCTTTGGGGAATGTCGGTGCTGCGTTGAGTCTGCCGCCGTTTTTTAGCGAAGAAGACAGTAGCGATATGTTGTATTTCCATTCAATTTATTCCCATCCCGTTGATAAAAAAACGCAAAACCATAAATTGTTGGCATTGGATGCGATGAACGATATTCGTCCGAATGCACGCAATTACATGGATTGGAAATATGTATTACGCAAGGGTTTGAGCCTGCTGTATCACGATATTACTTCTATCCATGTGGATCTGGTCAACCGATTTGTCCGCAGCAATGAATTTTTTTATGTTGTTCCTGTCAGCGATGTCCACAATCAGGAGACGTACCGAAAAATTATTTCTCGGGGCGGGAAGAATCACCTTCATTGATCCGATCTGAAATGTTTTCAGACGACCTTTAAATATACAAAGGTCGTCTGAAAACCTATAATGGCCTGAGATTTCATATATTGCAGCCGTTATGCCGACTTATTTTATTGCTGATTTACACCTGAGCGAATCCCGTCCTGAGTTGACCGAGCTGTTTTTGCGTTTCATGCGTGAAAAAGCACCGTCTGCGAGGGCGGTTTATATTTTGGGCGACCTATTTGATTTTTGGATAGGGGACGACGAACATTCCGAATTGACGGATACTGTTTCCCGTGCCGTCCGTAACGTTGCAGAGGGCGGGGTGGAATGTTTTTTTGTTCACGGAAACCGTGATTTCCTGATTGGTGGGAAGTTCGCAAGGCAAGCGGGCATGGTACTGCTGCCGGAATATTCTGTCGTCGATTTATACGGTACGCCGGCTTTGATTTGCCACGGTGATACTTTGTGTACCGATGATGTGCGTTATCAGAAATTCAGGAAAACAGTTCATCAAAAATGGTTGCAACGGTTGTTTCTCATGTTGCCCCTCAAGCTGCGTTTAAATATTGCGCGTAAAATCCGCCATACCAGTAAGCACGACAAGCAATATAAGGCTGCTGAAATTATGGATGTCAATCCCAAGTTTACCTCTGATACCATCCAAAATTACGGCGTCAGCTTGCTGATTCACGGACATACGCACCGCGAACATATCCACGAAGAGAACGCATATACGCGTATTGTGCTGGGAGATTGGCGTAGCGACTATGCTTCTATATTGGAAGTTGATGAGTACGGATACAGGTTTGTTGAGTTATAGATGTTTGATTTGCAAATGTTGAAAATATAAAAGGTCGTCTGAAAGTTTTCAGACGACCTTTTTAATGACGGAAAATCAAAGTCGGATTATTTCTGGCAGGGTTTAAACTGCCATCCGCTCTTTGCAGGTCAGTTTTGCGTCTATCCAATCGTTTCCTCCGGGTAAGACTATTTGGGAAACCAGCGCATCCAAGTCGTGAAGGTAGGCTGAGGCTTTGGGGCTGTTGATGATTACGACGACAATCATCGGCTTGTCGCCCAGCCAGTAGCCTGCCAGTGCCCGCACGTTTTTGAGCGTGCCGGTTTTCAGACGCAGTCGGCTGCCGGGTTGCTTTAGGCGTTTTTTCAATGTTCCGTCCTGTCCGGCAATCGGCAGCGTGTCGATAAATTCTTGTTTAAACGGGCTGAAATAGGCTTTTTCCAGCATTTGCCCCATCATGTGCGCGGTAACGCGCTCGCTTCTCGATAAGCCCGAACCGTTTTCCAAAACCAAGTTTTCCGTATCTACCCCTGCAGTCGCCAATTCCAGGGAAACCGCTTCCGCTGCTTTTCTGCGTGCGGTTTCGCTGTCGCCGTTGCCGCCAAGTTTTAAGAATACGGACCGTGCAATCAGGTTGTTAGAATGTTTATTCATATCGGTCAGTATGTCTGACAACGGTTTGGAGCGCGAAACTGCCAGCGTTTTTGCGTTACTCGGTGCAGAAGCGGTTTTGAGATCGTCTGAAATCGTACCGCCGAGTGCGCGCCATTGATTTACAAAGCTTTTGTGTGCAAATTCTACGGAGGAGAGCATATTGATATGCATTTCTTTGCCTAAACAACTCTCCGGAACCTTACCGCCGATATGTAGCTTCCCATCGGAATAGTTGGCACGCATATGATTTTGCAATGCGCCGCATTTCAAAGCGTTTGACAGTACGGTTTTGTTTTCAATAGGAATATCGGGTAAGGGTGGCGAGGTCTCGACGGTAATGCCGCCTGCACCATCTGACTCCGGTCTGAGCCAGACAACCTTGTAAGCCAGCATATTCGGATCGGGGGCGGTCATAAACGGTGAACCTGCGTCGGATTCGAAATCCGGCGGGTTGTCGACGGTACCCCAGAGATGGCGGTCGAGTACCAGGCTGCCTTTAATATGCCTGATGCCTTTGTTTTGCAGTTGTTGCAGGGCGTCCTTCAGCCCGTCTTGGTCGAACACTGGATCGCCGCTGCCCACCCAATAAATATCGCCTTCCAACGAATCGCCTTCAATATGTCCGTTGGTTTTAAATTCCGTTTTCCAGCGGTAATCCTTACCCAAAGCTTCAAAGGCGGAAAATGCTGTTAGCAGCTTCATTGTCGATGCCGGGTTGACTGAAGCATCTGCTCTGTGTGATTCGATAACTTTGCCGCTGTCCAATTCTTGAGCGTAAACGGCGATTTCGTCCGGCGGGATATTGCCGAGATTCAAGGCGTAGGCAGAGAACGGCATTAAACACAAATACCATGCCGCTACCGTTTTTTTCCAATTCATATTGTTGAGACTTCTGAAAATACATAAAGCATAATTATAAGACAAAGTATCATGATGGTAAAAAATAAATCAGATGCATCAATGTCTTGAATATACCTATTTTGGATTCATTACCTTCTAAAACAAAAGCTATCTAATGCATCAGCCGGTATTTTTTGAATTTATATAAATAAACAGAATTTTTACCTATTTTAAAAGATAAGTTAGATAAATGGAGGTGTAAGGATAGTTGTATTGAATATTGCATAAAACGGTAAATAGGTCTCTAAAATACGATATTTTTCAATTTCAAATATATATATCGGGTATTTTTTGGGATATAATATTAAAAATTAAAATCTATTAAAAATATATGGTTAAGTTGGTATCAAATAAAATAAATAAGGGATATGTCTTTTTTATCGGTGGTGTCAATTATTTATTGATTTCTTCAGTGATTATTTAAAAAAGTTGTGTTATATTGCGGAGGAATCGTTGAATTATTTTGAGATAGTAGAATCTGGAGGGGAATTATGAAAGATATAGCTAATTTCATCCGCGACGACATCAAAGCTATGTCCGCCTACCGAATTGCCGACTTGCCCGAAGGCTTCATCAAGCTGGATGCAATGGAAAGCCCGTATCATCCGTTTGCCCGTTTTCCCGAGCTGTCAAACGAATGGCTGCGGCTGATTGCCCAAGCGCAGATTCATCTTTACCCCAATCCCGCCGCCAGCGGGCTGCAGGAAACTTTAAGAAAAGCCTTCAACATTCCTGAATCTGCCGCCATCGCTTTAGGAAACGGATCGGACGAGTTAATCCAATTCTTGACCCTGCTCGTTGCCCAATCAGGCGCGGCCATGCTCGCGGTTGAACCGAGTTTCGTGATATATCGGCACAATGCCGAGCTGTACGGCATGAATTATGTCGGCGTGCCGCTCAATGAAGATTTGACGCTTGATTTGCCCGCTGTTTTATCCGCCATCGACAAACATCAGCCCGCGTTGATTTTCATCGACTACCCGAACAATCCGACAGGCGTATGCTTCCGCCGCGAAGAAGTCGAAGCCATTATCCGCGCGGCGCGCGGCATTGTTGTGGTCGATGAAGCATACGGCGCATTCAGCCGCGACAGTTTTCTGCCGCAGGCGGGCAGCATCGAAAATCTGGTCGTGATGCGCACCATCAGCAAAATCGGTTTTGCCGGACTGCGCATCGGCTATGCGGCAGGAAGCCCCGCCGTAATGGGCGAGCTGGCGAAAATCCTGCCGCCCTACAATATGAACCAATTAAGCTTGGCGACCGCCAAATTCGCCCTGCAACACCACGACACGATTCAGACGACCATCGATATTTTGAAAACCGAACGCGAACGCGTTTTCAACGAATTGTCCGCCATAGGTCGTCTGAAAGCCTTCCCCAGCGAAGCGAATTTCATTACCGTGCGTGTTCCCGATGCAGACGCATTGTTTAACACGCTTAAAGAAAACCGCATCCTGATTAAGAAACTCCACGGCACGCATCCGCTTTTGGCGCAGTGCGTCCGCATTACCATCGGCAGTCCCGAGCAAAACGATGCCGTACTGGACATTATCCGCAAGCTTTATGCCTGATTTTTTAAAACCTCACAGAGAGTAAACCTATGACCATCACTCAACTCCACCTTGCCAATTTCCTGCAGCTTGTTGAAGAAGCAGGCTCGCTGACCAAACTTGCCCGCAAATGCGGTTACGACAACGCGGCATCCCTGTCCCAACTGAAACGCCGCCTTGAAGAGCAGGCAGAAGACGAAAAAGCGCGCGGCATCCGCCCCAGCCTTGCCGCCAAACTCGAAGCCGGCATGCACAAACGCAAAGGCTGGTTAAACCGCGACCACAGCAAAGATAAAGAAAAAGCCGCAGCCGCCGAAGCCGCCCGCCAAGAGCGTGCCGCCCAAGAAGCCGCAGCCGCTGCACCGGCATTCCATATGCCCGCAGAAGGCCGCGCAGTCAGCATCACACGCAACACCAGCGAAACCCAAATCACCCTCAGCCTCAACCTCGACGGCACCGGACAATACCGCCTCGACACCGGCGTCCCCTTCCTTGAGCATATGCTTGCCCAAGTCGCCCGCCACGGCATGATCGACCTCGACATCACCTGCAAAGGCGATTTGCACATCGACGACCACCACACCGTCGAAGACATCGGTATCGTACTCGGACAAGCCCTGAAACAAGCCTTGGGCAGCAAAGCCGGTATCCGCCGTTACGGCCATGCCTACGTTCCGCTCGACGAAGCCTTGAGCCGCGTTGTCATCGACCTCTCCGGCCGTCCCGGACTCGTGTACAACATCGACTTCACCCGTGCCCTCATCGGACGTTTTGACGTTGACCTGTTTGAAGAATTCTTCCACGGCGTCGTCAACCACAGCATGATGACCCTGCACATCGACAACCTCAGCGGCAGCAACGCCCACCACCAAGCCGAAACCGTATTCAAAGCCTTCGGCCGCGCCCTGCGCATGGCGGCAGAATACGACCCGCGCATGGCAGGACAAACCCCGTCCACCAAAGGCACCTTGAGCGACGAATCCGTTGCCGTTGAAGTTACCGTTGAAGAAGAAGCGCAAAGCGAAGCGTAATCCGCTTTAAAAAAGGTCGTCTGAAAACCGGAAAATAGGTTTTCAGACGACCTTTGAACATGATAAGGACGCTTAATTATCGGTGTTTTTTGCTGTTTTATGTTTTAAATAAGACGAGATTGCGGAAAGTATGGGGAATATACTGAATCTTTGATACCGTTTCAGTCGTCAACCATCGTTCCCGCTTGAATAGAAATAACGAAGCAGGAAATTTCTGTCTAAATGACGATAAAAGAAAAGGTCGTCTGAAAACTGAACTGGCCCCCA
>NZ_KV789559.1:3390-3659 GCF_001807625.1 Neisseria sp. HMSC03D10 | reverse complement strand
CCAGGTGCGGAACGTAAACGTCCAGATCTGATTATCGTCGAAGACTACCATATCCGCTGGCCTGGCCGGGAGACCTTGGCTTACGGAGAGCAATACGATGACAACCTAAAACGGCTGGTAGAGATGAAGTATGGAATAGATTCATTAGAACCAGAACAAAAGGAAGCTTATATCAAGATTGCTACTGTAAAAAGATTCTCTTTACTGGAAATCTATCAAGATGACGATGAGGGTAATACCGAAGGGGTGTACGAATTTTCACCGGAATT
>NZ_KV789559.1:3101-3370 GCF_001807625.1 Neisseria sp. HMSC03D10 | reverse complement strand
CGAATGACCGGATATTATTGGCCGTATAAGCCCGAAGTAACTTTCAGTGTACCCATGGGAACAAGTAATATTGTTCCTGTTCCTCATTTGACTAATGATCGCAAAGCGAGCAAAAGAGAAGAAAAAGAGACACAAAGTTTCATAGATAAAATAGGTAGAAAACTCGGCTTGCTAGACAAGACAACTCAAGGAAAAAACCGACGTCATACCCGCTGGAAATGCTCCGCACCTGTGTTACCAGGTGCGGAACGTAAACGTCCAGATCTGAT
>NZ_KV789559.1:2812-3081 GCF_001807625.1 Neisseria sp. HMSC03D10 | reverse complement strand
CGAATGACCGGATATTATTGGCCGTATAAGCCAGAAGTAACTTTCAGTGTACCTGAGGGGAGAAGCGATATTGTTCCTGTCCCGCATTTAATTGATGATCGGAAAGCAAAAAAAAGAGAAGATAAAGAGACACAAAGTTTCATAGATAAAATAGGTAGAAAAATTGGCTTGCTAGACAAGACAACTCAAGGGAAAAATCGACGTCATACCCGCTGGAAATGCTCCGAACCTGTGTTGCCAGGTGCGGAACGTAAACGTCCAGATCTGAT
>NZ_KV789559.1:2544-2792 GCF_001807625.1 Neisseria sp. HMSC03D10 | reverse complement strand
ACCGAAGGGGTGTACGAATTTTCACCGGAATTCGTCCCAGCCTTCGGTTTCAAGAAAGAAGACCTGTTGCCTAAAATCCGGCTCGAGCCATGGGTGGCTGCTCCTGAAGGCCGCCCCATCAATATCCTGTCGGAAAAACTCATCGATAGGAAAAGTATGGAAACGGTATATCATTCCGAAACTGCCGCACAAATTCTCCAAAACTCTCCTTGGCTTGAAGGATTCGGAAAATTTGAGAGTACAGAAAA
>NZ_KV789559.1:2262-2524 GCF_001807625.1 Neisseria sp. HMSC03D10 | reverse complement strand
CGGAACGTAAACGTCCAGATCTGATTATCGTCAAGGACTACCATATCCGTTGGCCTGGAAGGAAGGCCTTAGCTTACGGGGAGCAGTATGAAGACAACTTAAAACGGCTGGTAGAGATGAAGTATGGCGATGATGAGCTTGATGACAAGCAGGAGCAAGCCTATATAAAAATCGCCACCATCAAGCGATTTGCCTTACTGGAGATCTATCAGGACAACGATGAGGGCAACACCGAAGGGGTGTACGAATTTTCACCGGAATT
>NZ_KV789559.1:1595-2242 GCF_001807625.1 Neisseria sp. HMSC03D10 | reverse complement strand
CGGCTCGAGCCATGGGTGGCTGCTCCTGAAGGTCGCCCCATCAATATCCTGTCTGAAAAACTCATCGATAGAAAAAGCATGGAAACGGTATATCATCCCGAAACTGCCGCGCAAATTCTCCAAAACTCTCCTTGGTTGGAAGGATTCGGAAAATTTGAGAGTACAGAAAATGGTATACGCTGGGTAGGTGATGACGGGAAGATCGTAGAATATAGTAATCAAGAACTACAACAAGCAGTAGATTATTTAGAAGAGTATGAGGATATTCCAAGAGATTATTTGCCTTATATTCAAGAAGCAGACGTAGTTATGTCGACAGATAATGCCTTAATGATTGCAGTGAAATTCGTTAAAGAAAATAAGGAAGAAATTGTTACATTCATTGTTTTATCGGTAGCAACAATCGCATTGGCGTATTTCTCCGCCCCTGCTGCCTTGGCAGGCTCAATCATGTTCGCCCTCCGTTTGGCAGTATTTGCACCTGCCTTAGGGGCTTCAGCCGACCTTTGGGCGGCAGACGAACGTTTTGAACAGCGTAGTAACTGTTATGCTTACAAATATCTTGTAAATAAACCCAAAGGTTCGACATACGAACCCAATGAATACAAAATTACCCACTATGTCCCGTGGCAGGCTTGCGAGAAAAA
>NZ_KV789559.1:0-1575 GCF_001807625.1 Neisseria sp. HMSC03D10 | reverse complement strand
GAACGTTTTGAACAGCGTAGTAACTGTTATGCCTACAAATATCTTGTAAACAAACCCAAAGGCTCTACATATGAACCCCATGAATACAAAATTACTCACTATGTCCCGTGGCAGGCTTGCGAGAAAAACACCGATACTTCGCATCTGAAAGGCTGGGAAGAAAAAGTGCGCGAATTCGATGCCCGACACGATAATCTGCCGAAAGAGTAAACAACAGCAACCCTGTGAAAGAAAGAGCATGACAACCAAACTATATGAATCCCTGCAACGGGAAGCCGATGAAATCCTGATGTATGACGAAGATTACAATATCAATGCCCGTCTGGGACTGACCATATTGATCTACTATACGGGCGGCGGTTCGGTAGCGGGACAACGCAAAACGCTGGAAGCTGCCGAACGCTTTTATTCAAAGTACCATGGGTATTTGAAAATGCATTTTTGGACAGACATGCGCCGTTTTGCACGGCTTAATCCGACCGCATTTCAAAACAAAATAGACCGTACCATTAAAAATGCCGAATCAGGACGCAGATTTTCATGTGTACTGACTTCTGATACGGAATATGGTCAAAGGGCTCCGGAATATCAGTTCAAAACCCTATCCTCCCACCCAATAGATGAAAATGGATTGTCTTGCCTTCAAATTACCCTGCCTTTGTCCTTTTTATCGACTACTGCCCAACAGCAGGAATTCGAAGATTGGGTGGAATATGTTTGCAAACAGTTTGATATTTTCCACGGCTATGCCGGACTGACCCTTGCCCTCCCCGATTCCTACTATAAATACCAATTTTATGAATATGCTGTTACCAAACGTTACTGGGGGGTAACACCTGATTCAGATTCACCCATAACCCTCCTTTGGTACGAAGGTATAAAATCTATCAGCTGGTACACACTTGTCGGCAAGGCGTTTCAGAATAAACTGAACAGCATGGAAATCCAAAACGTTTTGAACCATTATCGTGATATTACACTGAAGACTTATAACGGCACCATGGTATTCAAAGCAGGAAAATTCCCCGATTTGGGAGATAAAACCAAACCGTTGCCTATTAATTACCTGGTAGTGAACAACCTGATGCGGCCGATACTGACACAAAAGCTGAACGACTCACTACATACTGCCTTCGGCAACGGCAAAAACCGCTACTCGGCTTCCCAAGGCTATTACTGGCTGCATCGTTGGGATAATGCCAATTTTGAAAACGGGATTTTTGATCCTAAAGGGACGAAGCAGGAACTGATGCCTGTGTACCGTGAGAGACCTTTGGAAGCACCTTATGCCGGGATGTGGATACCCGATGATCTCGAAAATGCGATAGAACGACATTTTGAAGAAGGAGAAGTCTTTCCTGATAGGGGAGAGTATTACAAGCACCTTCTAAACGGCACAACGGAAATTAGGAAAGGTTATTGTGTTTGGCGTTTGGTTAAGCGGGACGACGGAGGCAGTGTGCTGGTGGCTTCAGAGTTTTGATTATTTAGGTATCAAACGTAAGTCAAGTTGAAAAACCCAACTTTAATAAAGGCCGTCTGAAAAACTGAACTGGCCCCCAAATCTTGGACACT
>NZ_KV789558.1:0-555 GCF_001807625.1 Neisseria sp. HMSC03D10 | reverse complement strand
GACGGTATCAATGCAGGCAACAAAGCCATCAGTAACGTTGCTGAAGGCAAGAAAGATACTGATGCAGTAAATGTTGGACAGTTGAACCGTCTGACCGCTGCTGCTAAGACAGAAGTCGAAGCCGGTACCAACATCGCCAGCGTGAGCAGCAAACAAGGTGCGAACGGTCAAACCGTTTACACCGTGAACGCAGACGGCGCGAGCGTTTCCGCAGGTTCCGACAATATCGTCGTGACCAAAGGCAACAAAGACGCCAACAACGTAACCGACTACGCGGTTGACCTGTCTAAAGCCGTCAAAGCCGACATCGCCAAAGGCGTAGCGGCGAAAGACGCAGTAGACAACAAAGGCATCAGCTTCGCAGGCGACAGCGGTACGACCGTTGCCAACAAACTGGGTGATACCGTCGCTGTTAAAGGCGATGTCAACATCACCACCACCGCAGGCGCGAACGGCATTCAGGTCGGCCTCAACAAAGACCTGAAAGTCGACAGCGTCAAAGCAGGCGATACGGTTGTGAACAACAGCGGCGTCAACGTCGGCGACAAAGTGGTG
>NZ_KV789557.1:12517-14595 GCF_001807625.1 Neisseria sp. HMSC03D10 | reverse complement strand
CTTGTCCTGATTTAAAGTTAATCCACTATAAAGATACACGGTGCAGAGGCTGCCCTAATCATGATAAAATCCGCACAATTTTTACGGCACGCAACACACCGCAATGAATAAATTTGCCCAAGCCCTCTCAGCCGCACTCGACCGCTGCATCGTGACCAATACGGTAGCCAAACAAGGCGAACCCGTCGGCTTCCTCTACCGCGAAGCCCCCGTTTTCGAAAACGACAGCGGCTGGCGCTTCTTCAGCGGCGACGAGACCGACGAATACACCGACGATCCCGACAATTTCAGCGTCGTCAGCCTTTCCGAAATCACCCAGTCCAATCCCGCCATCGCCGCGCTGATAACCCAACCCGAAGGCAGCGCATGGGAAATCGGCGAAGACGGCGAGTTTCAAGCCGTTGCCGACTGGCAGCCGCAGGAATAAATCCCCAATATCGTTTTCAGAAAAGCCACACGTCGTCTGAAAACCCGTTTACCGCTCAAAATACAAGGAAACACCATGAACATCATCGCCCCGAACCTCGACGGCGCACACCTGCGCATCGGCATCGTACAAGCCCGCTTTACCAACGAAATCGGCAGCGAAATGCTCAAAGTCTGCTGCCGCACCCTGCAAGAATTGGGCGTAGCCGACGACAACATCACCATCGCCACCGTACCCGGCGCGCTCGAAGTACCGCTCGTCCTGCAAAACATGGCGGCTTCCGAGCAATACGACGCGCTGATTGCCATCGGCGTCGTCATCCGCGGCGAAACCTACCACTTCGAACTCGTTTCCAACGAATCCGGTTCAGGCGTAACCCGTGTCGGACTCGACTACAACATCCCCATCGCCAACGCCATCCTGACCACCGAAAACGACGAACAAGCCATCGCGCGCATTGAAGAAAAAGCCGCCGACGCCGCCAAAGTCGCCGTCGAGTGCGCCAACCTCGTCAACTATCTGATCGAAGAGCAGTTTGACGACGAAGAAGAATAAGCCCGAACGCGAAACCCGTAGCTTTACCGCATTCCGGTTTCGCACCATCTGCCGGACAAACCGTTTTCAGACGACCCGTCATCCGACAGAGGTCGTCTGAAACATTCATTACCGCACCTACCGTGCCGCCAACGAAGGAATCCCCATGAAAACCCCACGCCGCCGCGCCCGCGAGTTAGCCGTACAAGCCCTCTACCAAGCCGGCATCAACAACACCGCCGCCCCCGAAATCGCCAAAAACATCCAAGACCAGCCCGACTTCGCCAAAGCGGACGAAGAGCTGTTCAACAAACTCTTCTTCGGCACGCACACCCACGCCGCTGAATACATCCAACAAATCCGCCCCCTGCTCGACCGCGACGAAAAAGACCTCAGCCCCATCGAACGCGCCGTCCTGCTGATGGCATGCCACGAATTGAGCGCGATGCCCGAAACCCCCTACCCCGTCATCATCAACGAAGCCATCGAAGTGACCAAAACCTTCGGCGGCACCGACGGACACAAATTCGTCAACGGCATCCTCGACAAACTCGCCGCCCAACTGCGCCCGAACGACCCTAAACGCGGAAACGTATAATCTAATATGAAAATCACCTTCCAACTTCTAACCGCCGCCGCTCTGATGTTGTCGACACAGGCATTTGCCAAAACCCCGCCTCCCGGCGTTTACATGACCATGGATTCGCAGCTTGTCGGTATCCTGGCAAATGGCAGCTATTGCATGGCTGTGCAAAACGAGGTCAAAAACGGCCGCTGGCAAAAAACACCAAACAGCCTAAAACTGGATGACAACAAAACAATCATCTCCGATGACGGCAGCGGCGGCTACGCCCTCAACGGCGAACCGGTCATGCTCATGAGCGGCGGCAATACTGCCGGCATGTGTGCCACCCTCAAGGAACACGTGGACAGAAAACGGCATGCCCAACCGTAAACCGGTAAGCAACTCCTTCACCGCTTTCGCTCTTCCATACAAAAGGTCGTCTGAAAACCCAAAATCGGTTTTCAGACGACCTTTCTCTTTGTCAGGATATTGTGTAAAGAATTTGTCAAAAAATAAGCGGTAATATAGTGGATTAAATTTAAATCAGGACAA
>NZ_KV789557.1:391-12497 GCF_001807625.1 Neisseria sp. HMSC03D10 | reverse complement strand
CCGTACTGGTTTAAAGTTAATCCACTATAACTGTCAACGTAAGCGCCGCTGCCAAACCCATTGCAGGAAAACGCGTCGCGGTGCAGTCTTCCAAAGGCAAGGTCATGCTGCCCGCCGATTATGCCAAAATGATCAACGACTTTCCCGATCCTAACCCGAAACTGCTGGAGCCAATCCCTATTTCAAATGTGAAATCGCCATACGGACGGGCGGATTTGGTTAAATTTTTCGAAATCGTTTTACAGTCTCATTCGGAATTGATGGCAGCACAAGATGAATTTAACCGGGCCGGAGAAAATTCGACACATTCTCCAGAATTTTTTGAAGCTGCAAAAAAGCTGGCTGATGAGTGGAAAAAAGTTACCGGAAGATTTTTGGATGCTGATTTCCGCGATCCTGAAATTAAAGCAGTGGTTAACCGGAGGGTCGAAATCAATATATTGGCAAGTCATGTTTTGGAATATTTGATAAAACATCAAAAAACCTTGATGGGTGAAGGAGAAAAAAAACCTGAAATAAACCAATTGGATGTAATGGCTTTTCTAGAAAAACGAAATAAAGCTCAAGAAGGAGTTAAGAAAAGCAATGCAGAAATATTGAAAGCCGTCCGTGCATTAAAGAAAAAATATTCCCTATAATCCCCCCCAAAGGTCGTCTGAAAACGCTACCGAAGCCGTTTCAGACGACCTTTTTGCAAACTGATTGATAACATATTAAAACCATATCCCAAGCCTGCCGAAATATGCCATAATAGCCACGCAGCGCGCTTTTGCGCCGCATTCGAAAAGAAAAACCTAACCTACAAGAGAATATCCCATGACTAGCAAAGCCACCATTATCTACACCCATACCGACGAAGCCCCCGCGCTGGCGACCCAATCCCTGCTGCCGATTGTGCAGGCGTTTACCCGCCATGCCGGTATCGAAGTCAAAACCAGCGATATTTCCCTGTCCGGCCGCATTCTGGCGGCGTTCCCCGAATATTTGACTGAAGCGCAGCGCGTACCCGATGCGCTTGCCGAGTTGGGCGAACTGGTGAAACAGCCCGACGCCAACGTGATCAAACTGCCCAACATCAGCGCGTCCGTACCGCAACTGACCGCCGCGATTAAAGAATTGCAGGCAAAAGGCTTTGCCGTCCCCGATTACCCCGCCGACCCGCAAACCGATGAAGAAAAAGCCGTGCGCGAACGTTACGACCGCATCAAAGGCAGCGCGGTCAATCCCGTTTTACGCGAAGGCAACTCCGACCGCCGCGCACCTAAAGCAGTGAAAAACTTTGCGAAAAAAAATCCGCACAGCATGGGCGCATGGACGAAAGACTCCAAAACCCACGTTGCCACCATGCAAAGCGGCGACTTTTTCCATAACGAACAATCCGTTACCGTACCCGATGCGACTTCCGTATCCATCGTGTTCACCGACAAACAAGGCAACAAAAAAGAGCTGCGCGAGCCCGTCGCCCTGAAAGCCGGCGAAATCATCGATGCGACCGTGATGAGCAAAAAAGCCCTGCTCGCCTTCCTTGCCGAACAAGTCAAAGACGCGAAGGCAAAAGGCGTTTTGTTCTCGCTGCACATGAAAGCCACCATGATGAAAGTGTCCGACCCGATTATCTTCGGACACGCCGTCAAAGTATTCTTCGCGCCTGTTTTTGAAAAATTCGGCGACAAACTGGCTGCCGCCGGCGTCAATGTCAACAACGGCTTCGGCAACCTGCTTGCCAATCTGGACAAACTGGATGCGGACACCCGCGCTGCCGTCGAAGCCGAAATCGCTGCCGTTTACGCTGCCAACCCAGATTTGGCGATGGTCGATTCCGACAAAGGCATTACCAACCTGCACGTTCCCAGCGACGTCATCGTCGATGCCTCTATGCCTGCGATGATCCGCAACTCCGGCCGCATGTGGGACAAAGACGGCAAAGCGCAAGACACCAAAGCCGTGATTCCCGACAGCAGCTACGCAGGCGTTTATCAAGCAACCATCGACTTCTGCCGCGAACACGGCGCGTTCAATCCGACAACCATGGGTACCGTTCCCAACGTCGGTCTGATGGCGCAAGCAGCCGAAGAATACGGCTCGCACAATAAAACCTTCGAAATCGAAGCCGACGGTCAGGTGCAAGTCATTGATGCGGCGGGCAAAGTCCTGATGCAGCACGACGTTGAAGCAGGCGACATCTGGCGTATGTGCCAAACCAAAGACGCGCCCGTCAAAGACTGGGTACAACTCGCCGTCAACCGCGCCCGCCTGAGCAACACGCCCGCCGTGTTCTGGCTCGATGAAAACCGTCCGCACGATAAAAGCCTGCTTGCCAAAGTCAAAGCCTATCTTGCCGAGCTGAATACCGACGGCCTCGACATCCGCGTCCTCGCTCCCGAAGAAGCCGCCAAGTTCAGCTTGGGTCGTCTGAAAAACGGCGAAGACACCATTTCCGTAACCGGCAACGTCTTGCGCGATTATCTGACCGACCTGTTCCCGATTTTGGAACTCGGCACCAGCGCGAAAATGCTGTCCATCGTTCCATTGATGAACGGCGGCGGTATGTTTGAAACCGGCGCGGGCGGCTCCGCACCGAAACACGTCCAACAGTTCCTCGAAGAAAACCACCTGCGCTGGGACTCTTTGGGCGAATTCCTCGCACTCGCCGTATCGTTTGAACATCTGGCGCAAAAAACCGGCAACACCAAAGCCCAAGTCCTCGCCGACACGCTGGATGCCGCCACCGAAAAACTGCTGTTGAACGACAAATCGCCCAAACGTAAAGCAGGCGAACTCGACAACCGCGGCAGCCATTTCTACCTCACCCTCTACTGGGCGCAAGAACTGGCAGCTCAGGATAAAGACGCTGAACTGAAAGCAGCGTTTGCGCCGCTGGCGGAAACCCTGACCGCCGACGAAGCGAAAATCGTTGCCGAGCTTTCCGCCGCACAAGGCAAAGCAGCCGACATCGGCGGCTACTACGCCCCCGACGCCGCAAAAGCCGCCCAAGCCATGCGCCCGAGCGAAACGTTCAATCAGGCATTGGCAAAGCTGTAAAAGTATTACGGTAAGGCTGTAAACATGAAAGGTCGTCTGAAAACCTGTATTTAAAGGTTTTCAGACGACCTTTTTGGTGCTTAGTTCTTATTTTTCGTCCTTGCAACGCCGGCTGAAAAACTGGTTTTGAATTTTACCGACGCTTTGCCAATCTCTCTTTCTTAGGGTTTCCAATAAATCCCCGCTTACGTGGAAATAATGAGGCTGGTGGCGGAAAAGGCGCTCAAAATAAACGAGCCTTGCCATTTGCTATAAAAACCGGACTCAAGAATCCTGCCTACGAATGAAAAGGGCTGTGATAAAATCTTTGCGTTTTCACTATCCCTTTCAGACGACCTTTTTATGTTGAACCCATCCCGAAAACTCGCCGAACTTGTCCGTATTTTGGAAGAGGGCGGCTATATTTTTGCCGGCGATCCCGTGCAGGCGACGGAGGCGTTGCGTCATGTCGAGGGCGGCGTGGAAGGAAAAATCATCCGCCGCGCGGAGATGATAGACAGAGACCGCCGGCTTCGGCATACCTTGGAACAAGTACGGACCGGGTCGTTTTGGCTGTGGATCGTGGCGGCGACGATGATGTTTAGCGGCGGCTTTTCCGGCACTTACCTTTTGATGGACAGCCAAGGACTGAATTTTTTCCTGATTTTGGCGGGCGTGTTGGGCATGAATACGCTGATGTTGGCGGTATGTTTGGCAACGTTGTTCCTACGCGTGAAAGTGGGGCGGTTTTTCAGCAGTCCCGCGACGTGGTTTCGGGGTAAAGACCCCGTCAATCAGGCGGTGTTCCGGCTGTATGCGGACGAATGGCGGCAGCCTTCGGCGCGTTGGATCGCCGGCGCGACTTCACACAGTCTATGGCTCTGCACCCTGAGCGGGATGCTGGTGTCGGTATTGCTGCTGCTTTTGGTGCGGCAATATACGTTCAACTGGGAAAGCACGCTGTTGAGCAATGCCGCTTCGGTGCGCGCGGTGGAAATGTTGGCGTGGCTGCCGTCAAAACTCGGTTTCCCTGCCCCCGATGCGCGGGCGGTGGTCGAAGGTCGTCTGAACGGCAACATCGCCGATGCGCGCGCGTGGTCGGGCTTGTTGGTCGGCAGCATTGCCTGCTACGGCATCCTGCCGCGCCTGCTGGCTTGGGCGGTGTGCAAAATCTTTTTAAAAACAAGCCAAAGCAAGCTGGATTTGGAGAAGTCTTATTATCAGGCAGTCATCCGCCGTTGGCAGAACAAAATCGTCGATGCGGATACGCGTCGGGAAACCGTGTCCGCCGTTTCCCCGAAAATCACCTTAAACGACGCGCCCAAGTGGGCAGTCATGCTGGAAACCGAATGGCACGAAGGCACATGGTTTGCGGGCAGGCTGGCGCAGGAATGGCTGGATAAAGGCGTGGCGGCGAATCGGGAAGAGGTTGCCGCTTTGGAAACGGAATTGAAACAGAAACCCGCCCAGCTCCTCATCGGTGTGCGCGCGGAAACCGTCCCCGACCGCGGCGTGTTGCGGCAGATTGTCCGGCTTTCGGAAGCGGCGCAGGGCGGGGCGGTGGTACAGCTTTTGACGGAACGGACGCTTTCAGACGACCTGTCCAAAACATTGGACCACTGGCGCAACGCGCTGGCAGAGTGCGACGTGGCATGGCTGGAACCTGACAAAGCGGCGCAGGAAGGTCGTCTGAAAAACCAATAAACGTACTTGAAATGCCCTGTTAAGCCGCCATCCTGAAAAAGGTCGTCTGAAAATCCATTCTCTCAAAATATGATGAACAACCAACCCCTTTCCCTCGCCGTCGTCGGGCACACCAATACCGGCAAAACCTCGCTCTTGCGCACCCTGTTGCGCGACAGCGGGTTCGGCGAAGTCAAAAACGCCCCGTCCACCACGCGCCATGTCGAAGAAGCCGCGATTACCGACGGCGCCGACACGCTGCTTTACCTGTACGATACGCCCGGGCTCGAAGACGCGGGCGGCGTTTTGGACTGGCTTGAAACCCACACTGATGCACGCGCCGACGGCATCGAGCGGCTGCAAAAGTTCCTCGACAGCCACGGCGCGCATCACGATTTCAACCAAGAAGCCAAAGTGCTGCGGCAGCTTTTGCAAAGCGATATGGCGTTGTACGTCATCGACGCGCGCGAACCCGTACTCGACAAATATCGGGACGAATTGACCATTCTGTCATGGTGCGCCAAACCGGTCATGCCCGTGTTCAACTTTACCGGCGGACAGCTTCCCGAAGCGTGGACGACCATGCTGGCGCGCCGCAATCTCCACGTTTTCGCAGGGTTCGACACCGTCGCCTTCGATTTTGAAGGCGAATTGAACCTCTGGAACAAGCTTGCCACCATGCTGCCGCAGCATGACATCATCGACCGCCTGACCGCTTCCCGCCGCCGCGAATGGACGCGTCTGGACAAAGAAGCGCGCCACGAAATCGCAGGTTTCCTGCTCGATGTGGCAGCCTTCACACAGGAAATCGACGAAAACGGCGACCCCGCGCCCGTCCTGCAAACCATGCAGGCAGAAATCCGCCAGCTCGAACGACAGATGCAGCAGCGGCTGTTTGCCCTCTACCGCTTCTACCACAGCGAAATCGACGGCGGCGACTGGGTGCCCAAAGCCTTCCATCAAGATCCGTTCGACAGCGAGTTGCTCAAACAATACGGCATCCGTACCGGCACGGGCGCGGCAACCGGCGCACTCATCGGCTTGGGGCTGGACATCGCCACGCTCGGCGGTTCGCTCGGCTTGGGTACGGCAATCGGCGGCTTTTTGGGCGGTATCCTGCCCAATACCCGCACCATTTCCGACAAGCTCACCGGCCGCCAAACCCTGCACACCGACCCCGAAACCCTTACCCTGCTTGCCGCCCGCGCCCTCGATTTGCTCCACATCCTGCAAACGCGCGGCCACGCGGCGCAATCGCAAGTCGAGTTGCACAGCCGCAAAGCGCCCTGGACGCCGGACAAACTCCCGTCCGAACTCAACAAAGCGCGCAGCAGGTGGAAATGGTCGTCGCTCAACACCCACCTCCCCGAAACCAGCCGCGCCGAGCGCGAGGAATATACGGAAAGTTTGAGCCAGAAATTGGGCGGATAAAAAATCAAAGGTCGTCTGAAACCTTAACTCCAGGCTTTCAGACGACCTTTGCCATATTGGCAACTTCACCTACTCTACTAAATGTAGCGGGCCGAAAATCCAAAAAAACGCCGCAGCGTGGATTTTACCCGCAACAACACAATACCGAATTGAAAAAGGTCGCCTGAAAAGTCGGAATATAGGTTTGAGGAAACTTGCTATATCCGTTTTCAGACGACCTTTTTACAAAGACAGCGCATTGCGCCGTCAAACTTTTGTGTAACGAGACAAACCTAAATCATCGCTGCGGATTTCGGTTTCCTTACCGCAGACTATATCGGCGGCCAGTTTGGCAGAGCCGAGCGACATGGTCCAACCCAAAGTCCCGTGTCCTGTGTTCAAAAACAAGTTTTCCAATGGTGTTTTGCCGATAAGCGGCGTGCTGTCGGGCGTCATCGGCCGTAACCCGCTCCAAAATTCCGCCTGCTGCAAATCTCCGCCGCCCGGGAAAAGGTCGTTGACGACCAATGCCAAAGTAGCACGGCGTTTTTCGGGTAAATGCAATCCGTAACCTGACAACTCCGCCATACCGCCGACGCGGATGCGTTTGTCGAAGCGGGTGATGGCAACTTTGTATGTTTCATCAAGAACGGTGGAAACCGGTGCTTTTTCATCATGAACGACAGGGAGGGTCAATGAATAGCCTTTTACCGGATAAATCGGCAAATCCCAGCCCAAATCCTCCAAAACCGTTCTGCTGAAACAGCCTAAGGCGCATACGAATGCGTCTGCCTCAAACTGTCCTTGGTCGGTTTCAACGGCAGTAATGCGGTGTCGGTCGTGTATGATGCGGCGTATGTGATGTCCGAATTCAAAACGCACGCCTTTCTGTATGCACAAATCGCGCAGTTTTTGGGTAAACAGACGGCAATCGCCGGTGGCATCGGCAGGAAGGTGCAATCCGCCTGCGATTTTAGGTAAAGCATGGTGTAGCGCGGGTTCGAATTCCAAGCATTCTTCAGGTTTCAGACGACGTAGGGGAACGCCGTAACGTTCTAAAACGGCAATGTCTTTTTCAGCCGCGGCAACTTCTTTTTGCGTGCGGAAGATTTGCAAAGTCCCCTTGTTTCTACCCTCAAAATCAATGTTTTCCTGTTCTTTAAAAAGACGGAACATTTCACGGCTGTATTCCGAAATCCGAACCATCCCCTCTTTATTGATTTGATAACGCTCCGCCGTACAGTTGTCCAGCATTTGTTTGAGCCAGCGGATTTGAAACAGGCTTCCGTCGGGTTGAAAAATTAAGGGCGAGTGTTGCTTGAACATCCACTTCAAGGCCTTGAGCGGAATACCCGGAGCCGCCCAAGGCGTGGTGTAGCCGTAAGAGAGCTGCCCGGCATTGGCAAAGCTGGTTTCCATTGCCACATCGTCGGCGCGGTCGATGACGGTTACGTCATGCCCTTCGGAAGCCAAATACCATGCGGTTGAAACTCCGGCGATACCTGCGCCCAAAACAATCAGCTTCATATCTTCTCCTTAAAATTTAAATTATTTTTAATTATGAATGGCTAGTTTAGGATATTTTTATTAGAGATATTCACTTTATTTTTAATAATTTCGTATGTATTATCCCTATTTAATGACATTCAAAAGGAAAAGCATCATGAAAGAACTGGATAAAACCGATCTGAAAATTTTAAAATTTCTGCAACAA
Organism: Neisseria sp. HMSC03D10; assembly: GCF_001807625.1. Classification (NCBI taxonomy): domain Bacteria; kingdom Pseudomonadati; phylum Pseudomonadota; class Betaproteobacteria; order Neisseriales; family Neisseriaceae; genus Neisseria; species Neisseria sp. HMSC03D10. The sequence continues at coordinate 4,669 of NZ_KV789557.1, read as the reverse complement.
AACGCCCGGATACCGATGACGGAGCTGGCGGAGAAAGTGGGGCTTTCGACTACGCCTGTTACCGAGCGCGTCAAACGGCTGGAGCGCGATAATTTCATTACCGGCTATCACGCCCGCCTCAATCCGAATTTATTGGGCAAAGGATTGTTGATTTTTGTCGAATTGAAGCTGCGTTCGAAGTCAGGCAATATTTTTGAAGATTTTCGTCGGGAAGTCATGAGGATTCCGCAAATTTTGGAATGCCACTTGGTATCGGGCGAATACGATTATCTGATTAAAGTCCGCCTGCCCGATATGTCGGCCTATCGGGATATGTTGGGCAATATTTTACTGCACCTGCCTGCCGCGGCGGAAAGCCGAAGTTATGTGGTGATGGAGGAAGTAAAAGAAGAAACGGTATTGGATTTGGATTGAGTGTAGGACAGAAGCCAAGATTAGAATAATTACACTGGTAGATAGTAGATAGGGAAATATGAAATATTGTAACTTCTTTGCTTATATCATTAGATTGAAAGAAAAAAGCAAAAAAAATGCACACATCAATAAGATGTGTGCCAAGTCTACAAAGGAGAAATAGAGGAGAAACTATTAACTGACTACTCGAACCAGCTAACGGGGCGAATTATGCGCTTTAAGCGGAAGTAATGCAAGTTTTTTCTTGTAAAGTTTCTCTTTGATTGTTGTATTTTTGTATTTTGTAGTTATATTCCATGAAGTATAAATAAATTAGGAATAACCCTTTGGCAAAATCAGGCTCTTTCATTCAAAGGGAAAAGGCCGTCTGAAAACCCTTTCCCCTTAAAGGAGGGCGGTTTTCAGACGACCTTTTGCCTTAATCGTTCAAACCGGTTTTATTCTTCGTCACCCGTATCGCTGATGCTGATGCTGTGTTCCATCCTGCTCGGGTGGATTTTCAAGCCGCCGCAGCCGGATTTCTCGGCGGACAGGCGATCGAGGTAGGCCTGGTCGATGTCCCCGGTTTGATAGATGCCGTTGAAACAGGACGAATCGAAGGATTCGATTTGAGGATTGAGTGCTTTGACGACGGTTTCCAAATCGCTCAAATTTTGGAAAACGATGCCGTCCGCGCCGATTTCGGCGGCAATTTCCGCCGCGCTGCGCCCGTTGGCAATCAATTCTTCGCGCGTGGGCATGTCGATGCCGTACACATTGGGATAGCGTACTTCGGGAGCGGCGGAGGCGATATAGACTTTGCGCGCGCCTGCTGCGCGTACCATTTCGACGATTTCGCGGCTGGTCGTCCCGCGCACGATGGAATCGTCCACCAGCAATACGCTTTTTCCTTCAAACTCGGTTTCCATCGGGCTGAGTTTTTGGCGCACGGACTTTTTGCGCGTCGCCTGACCGGGCATGATAAAGGTGCGGCCGATATAGCGGTTTTTAATCAAACCTTCGCGGTAAGGTTTTTTGAGGTGGACGGCAAGTTCCATCGCACTGGGGCGGCTGGTGTCGGGAATGGGCATCACAACGTCGATATCGTCCACGGGCAGCTCGCGTTTGATTTTTTCCGCTAAGGACACACCCATGTCCAAACGCGATTGGTAAACCGATACGCCGTCGATCACGGAGTCAGGACGGGCAAAATAGACGTATTCGAAGAGGCAGGGGCTGAGTTTGGCGCGGTCGCTGCATTGACGGGCAATCAGTGTGCCGTCAAAGCCGACGAATACCGCTTCGCCCGGCTGGATATCGCGTTCCAAATCGTAGGCAAGCGCATTGAAGGCAACGGATTCGGAGGCGACGGCATAGGATTTTCTGCCTGCCTCGTCGGTTTGCGAACCCAACACCAGCGGGCGTATGCCGTAAGGATCGCGGAAAGCGAGCATGCCGTAGCCCGCAATCATGGCAACCACGCCGTATGCGCCGCGCACCAGGCGGTGGACTTCGCCAACGGCGTTGAAAATATTGTCGATATTGAGCCGGTGGGGATTGGCGTTTTTAGAGACTTCGCGGCGCAATTCGTGCGCGAATACGTTGAGCAAGACTTCGGAATCGGAGCTGGTGTTGACGTGGCGCAGGTGTTTGTTGCATACGTTTTCATACAGTTCGGCGGTATTGGTGAGGTTGCCGTTGTGCGCCAAAACGATGCCGAAAGGCGAGCTGACGTAGAAAGGTTGCGCCTCCGCGCTGCTGCCCGCGTTGCCCGCCGTAGGATAACGGACATGGGCGATGCCCGCGTTGCCGATCAAATCGCGCATATTGCGTGTGCGGAACACTTCGCGCACCATGCCTTTGCCTTTGTGCATGTGAAACGTGCCGCCCTCGGCCGTTACAATGCCCGCCGCATCCTGCCCCCTGTGTTGCAACATCTGCAAACCGTCGTACAGAAGCTGGTTTACCGGCTCATGGCTGACCAAACCTAATACACCGCACATATCGTCTTCTCCGAATTCGAGGTTAACTTGGAAACTAGAATTATAGAATAAATCGGACAAAGTTGCCCAAATTGTTGACAATATTTTCTTGTCAACCTTAAAAATACGGAAACGTCGTCTGAACAAACGGCTGGAATTTTTCAGACGACCTTTGCGGCAGACCATCCCTATTTCAATATACAATAGCAGCTCAAACCCCATTCCTACGACACCATGACCGCCAACCGCACCCTCATCATCTCCGTCTTCATCGTCGCCAGTTGCGGCCTCGCCTACGAACTCATCATCGCCGCGTTGGCGAGCTATCTTTTGGGCGACAGCATTTTGCAGTTTTCCTCCGTCATCGGACTTTATCTTTTCTCGATGGGCATAGGCGCGCACCTGACCCGCTACATCAAAGACGAAGACGTGTTGCACCGCTTTATCGAAATCGAACTTTTGGTCGGCATCATCGGTGGCATTTCCGCGCTGGCCTTGTTCGTCGCCTTCGGGCTTTCCGCCGCCCCGTTCCGCACCCTGCTCTATGCCTTCGTGCTGATTGTCGGCGCAGTCGTCGGCATGGAAATCCCGTTGGTCATGCGCGTGTTAAACCGCAAAGGCGCGGAGTTTAAAGAACTCGTTGCCAAAGTCCTGACCTTCGACTATTTGGGCGCACTCGCCGTTTCCTTGCTCTTTCCGCTTCTCCTCGCCCCCAAACTCGGCATGGCGCGTTCCGCCCTCTTGTTCGGCATCCTCAACGCCGCCGTCGCCTACCTGACCGCACGCGTATTCAAAGCCGAACTGCCCCGCTACCGCGCCATCCGCCTGCGCGCGCTGATTGTCTTGTCCGTCCTCGCCGCCACCTTCGCCTACGCCGACCGCATTTCCTTCAAAGCCGAACAAAGCTATTTCGGCGACCCCGTCGTCTATCAAAGCCACTCGCCCTATCAGCGGCTCGTCGTGACCCGCTGGAAAGACGACACCCGCCTCTACATCAACGGCAACCTGCAATTCTCCTCGCGCGACGAAGCCCGTTACCACGAAGCCCTCGTCCTGCCCGCCATGCAGATGGTTCAAAACGCCGCCCGCATCCTCATCCTCGGCGGCGGCGACGGGCTGGCGGCGCGCGAAGTCTTGAAATACCCGCAGGTCAAACACGTTACCCTGGTCGATTTAGACCCCGACATGACCGCCACTTTTAAAACCTCCGCCGCCTTAAGCGCGCTCAACCAAGGCTCGCTGTCCCATCCCAAAATGCACGTCGTCAACGACGATGCCGCCAAATGGCTGGAGGGGTCGTCTGAAAAATTCGACGTCATCATCATCGACCTGCCCGACCCGTCCAATTTCTCACTGGGCAAACTCTACTCCGTCCCCATGTACCGCCTCGTCGCCCGCCATCTTCAGCCGCAGGGCAAAATCGTCGTCCAATCCACCTCGCCCTACTTCGCCCCAAACGCCTACTGGTCGGTCGTCGCCACCCTCGAAGCCGCCGGCCTTTCCACCGCGCCTTATCACGTTTACGTCCCCTCCTTCGGCGAATGGGGATTTGTGTTGGCAGGCTTCGATAAGCAATTCCCCGTCCCGCAGAAATTCGACGTTCCCACGCGTTATCTGAACGCCCAAACCGCCGCCGAAATGTTCCGCTTCCCGCCCGACATGGCAAGGCGCAAGGTCGAGCCGAACTATCTGAACAACCAAATCCTCGTCAGCTATTTCGAAAGCGACTGGCGCAACGTAACTCGTTGAGCCGTTTTCCCAAAACAAAGGTCGTCTGAAAACCAAGCATTTCTGTTTTTCAGACGACCTTTTGATTTCCAGCTTTCAACTCTTTCTCTTATTTTTTCGAATTTGCCAACCCAAAGTCGGGCTATAGCTAAATTATAGTGGATTAAATTTAAAT